>CAJXQP010000015.1 GCA_913058275.1 uncultured Gammaproteobacteria bacterium
TCTATTCGTCGGCAGCGTCAGATGTGTATAAGAGACAGGATAAGCGAGCAGAGCCAACGAAACGTGGCGCAAAACTCGAATAGGCTACCAACTGTCTCAATATTCTTCCATTTTAGACTTACTGGTCTGCTAACATCGATGGAACCGACTCTGCTACCGACGATACCTCTGGCAACAATGGTAACGGAAATTCCGGTAATGACGATGGCACTATTATTATTACTACCACTACTGCTGGAATTGGTCTCGGTAACGGAATTTCAGGTGGTAACGGCCAGACCCTGCTAAAACCAGAATTGACCATCGATACACAAGGCATCAGCTGGGGTAGTTGGAATAGCAAAGTCGACGAAAAATTCATGGTTATCAGCCGGGTAAATGATGACCTCGTACTAGTGGCAACCAGCGACTACCTAGCTCAGGTAAATCCAACACCTATCGGTAAACTAACTGGTAGTCATAACTACGCCACCACAATCGCCTCTTCTTTCATAGGCAACGGAAGCGCTGGAGACATATCCAGTCTGATAGCTGGCATGAGTATCGATTTCGAAACAGGTGTAATCGATCAGGGTACTCTAGCTGTTTTAGTCGCAGATCAAACATGGGCTATCGAATTTAGTGGATCTGTTCTCAAAGGCGTAGTCGACTTAAACGCCACTAGTGGGCAGTTACTAGATAGCACTGGCATCATCAGTAATTCCATCGACACAAACCTCGGGGGAGTCTTCAGCGGAAATACTGGCTCGGCATTCGTGGGAGGGTTCGACCTGATAGATGAAATGAATACCTACAATACTGTCAACGGCCTGTTCACTATAGAACGTTAGCAATCAACAGGTGAGGCAACCCTGCCCCACCTGCATTTCACAATCAGTCTAGATTCATTCTGTTCTAACGCGCCGGTCGCGCGTGTGCCGCACCTCTAAATATCGCATTCATCAGCATAACGTTTAGACCATCCAGATAGGCACGTACAGTTGGGTCTTGTGTGAACGCGATAACCTCTCCTGCGCCATAAGACTCCGAGACAACGAAAGGCTTATAAGCAAGCTGCCTGCGATTCTCATCCCAGATATACCCGCTCGCGAGCAGGTCATCGGGACCCTGAAATCGAGCTACGTTAAAGCCATCGCTGAGGCGAACCGGCGTATACACATCGCTGCCTCGAACCAAGACGTTAAGCACAGGTGCTACTCCCGCGCTAAGCCAGTGCTCCTGATCGACATCGGCTCTTACCAGCACACCGGAAACGGCATCTGGATAGTTCTCGAGGGCGTGAGTCTGCGCTTCATATTGGTCTAGTGAAGTTAGGTATTGGCCATCTACCGCAGACTCCTCAGCCTCATCTGCATTTTCGGTTTCGGCAACCTCCTCCTCGAGTACGGCGCGCTCGCGCCGAATGGAAAGTAAATTTACATCTGGGTCCGCCAGAAAGCGCGTTGCATTGCCGAGGCTAATGATGACACCACCCTGTCTCACCCAAGTCTTTAGGTTTTCGATTCCCGATTCGCCAAGCACCGACTTGTAACCCGCGCCATTCATTATGGGCAATATGAGAACCTGGTACCGATTCAGATTTGCCGAGCGTAGATTGTCTACTCGTATTGCTGTAATCGGGAAATCAAATTGACGCTCGATAACGAAACGCGTATTGCCGGCACTGTAGGAAGCAGTAGGCACATCCCAGGCCATCGCGACCTTAGGCTCGTTGTGACGTACAACGTTGGCGCTACCGAAGCTCGGCCCATCTGTTACCCAGCTATCGCTAACCGCGACCACATTCGCGCCGGTCTGGCTTGCCAAACGGTTTACCGTCTCATGTACAGTGCTAGGATTATCGACGATATCGAGAATTAACGTGCCCGCAGGATATTCATTGCCGATATTCGTGAACGCCCTATCGTTGCTCTTCACTGCCAGCCCTTCTCTCAGTGCTCTTGACAGAAATTTAACCGCCGGCGCTGAACCCCATGGAACAAGATAGGAAACGGAGGCACGTCCGCCTGTCACAATACCCGGCTGCACGAGATCGGTACCTACTAGCTCGAAATCACCACTGGGAATGCGCCCGCAGATATCTGTTTGGACGTTCATCATCAGTGGCAACGACCATGCCGTTACGTCATAGATCTCATCCCGCAAGTTGCGCTCCCGGCGCCGTTCCTGCTCCGCAAGAAAGCCTTCTTCCATGCCAACTTCAGTGTCCAGCAAGGTGCGGATGAAACGCTTGGATGGCTGATCAGTACGAATCAGGTAAGAACCCGGCTGGTAGGACTCGCCACAGGCATTGAACGACGATAGTGCACGCTGCACTTCAATGTCTTGCCGACTTAGCAAACCGGCGAGTTTATTTGCAGCAGCTTGATCTGTCTGTACTGGCAAAATATAAGCTCGAGTATCTTCATTCTCACCCTCTTCAATCGCGCTAACTCGGTATTCATAGAATTCTTGTAGAAACTTCTCTCTGTTCTGCGCAACCGTTTCAGCCGTAGCGAGTGAAGTCACAAAGTGATTTCTAACGGTATAGCGATAATGCAAATCGTTGCCATCATACTGTCTGACTACTAATCCGCGAGCGGAAGCCTGCTCGTAGGTCATCGCGATGCTGCCAAAATAGGAAGGCCAGCTGGCACCGTAGCCAGGATAGAAGGCGTCATACACCTCCCGAGTAAAATAGTCGAAGCCGAACATGTCAAAGTAGCGCGCGTTGTTACGCCCAAACAGCTGCAGGCTCGATCGCTGCGCCTCCGCGAGATGAGGATTGTACGGTATCGCCTCCGGTGCAAAGAAATAGGTCCCATCAGAACCCATCTCATGGGCATCCACATACGCGACTGGATACCATTCCAACATCGCCTTGGTCCGGCCTTGTGTCTCTGGTTGTGTCTGTATAAACCAATCGCGGTTCATGTCGAAGAGGTAATGGTTCGTTCTGCCACCCGGCCAGGGTTCATCATGCTCTGCCGAGAGCCTGTCCGAGTCTGGAACCAGACCCTCCGCAGTAACAAAATTGTGAATAAACCGATCGCGGCCATCTGGGTTCTGCATCGGGTCAATGACCACAATAGTGTTCTGCAAAATCGAATCGACACGATCATCCCCGCGAGATGCGAGCAGATGATAAGCAGTCAGCATGGACGCATCAGTAGATGAAATTTCATTACCGTGCACACCATAGGACAACCAAGTCACCGCCGGCTGCTGTGCAATAATTCTATTCGCTGCAGCCTCGTTGGTGATGCGTGGGTCGGCTAAGGCCTGCATATTGGCCTTAGCTTCACTCAAGCTTGCATTGTTCTCGGCACTTGATACTACGGCGTAGATTAATTCTCGGTTCTGCCAACTGCGCGCGTATTCTACAATTTCAATTCGATCGGGAGCCGCCTCTGCCAAGGCGTGAAAATAGCGAATCGCATCGCGATGCCAGGTAATTCGCTCACCGGGCTGATAGCCAAGCACGTCAAAGACAGTGGGTATAGCCGGGTCATAATTAGTATCAGGCCAGTACTCGAAATCATCCTGCGCCTGTAGGGGAAGACTGATACTAAAAACCATTAGTGTCGCTAAGGAAAGTGATCGAAGATGCATTGTATCTCTCTCGAAGTTGGGTTTAATTGTAATAGCGAATCTGAGTCTACACTTCGCATCAATAGACTAGCGTTTTTTTGGTTCCCCATCTACCGAATCTAGAACACGGCTTAACCAACACAAGTATTGTGTCACTCCGATGCAGCCGGTATAAACGAACCCATAGAAGAATATTGTGCTAAACCGGGAAAACTATGACAGAACAACCCCCCACAACGATAAGAAGTACGATCGAACTAGCCTTTGAAGAACTATCCGAAGAGGAAATGCAAGCTCGATCATTTGAATTCAATGCGCTAATGCAAAAAAGGAGAACGGTACGTGACTTCTCCTCCAGAGAGGTCTCCAGGAATGTGATCGACGCTTGTCTTAGCGTAGGCGGTAGCGCTCCTAGCGGAGCGAATAGACAACCCTGGCACTTCGCCTTGATCAGCAACCCCGCCATCAAGCGAGAGATTCGATCTGCGGCGGAAGTGGAAGAAAAGGAGTTCTATGAAAAGCGTGCTCCGCAAGACTGGCTGGATGCCCTTGCGCCGCTTGGCACAGACTCAGACAAACCGTTTCTCGAACACGCCCCCTATCTCATAGTTGTCTTTGCACAGAAATTTGTTTTAGATGCCAAGGGAAACAAACTGAAGAATTACTATGTTACAGAGTCAGCCAGTATTGCGACCGGCCTGCTGATTGCCGCCTTACACAATGCCGGACTCGCAACCTTGACTCACACGCCTAGCCCGATGAAGTTCTTGAATACTATTCTAGAAAGACCGAACACAGAGAAGCCCTTGATGGTGATAGTAACGGGCTACCCCAAAGAGGGAGCAAGAGTGCCGGATATACAACGCAAGGCGCTGAATGAGTTTGTGAGCAATCACGGCGAGTGACGAGGCTGTCATACTAACGATTGCCGGTTTTTAGAAGGGAAACCAATGGCCGTTTTGTGCTGTGAATTCAACCGGTCAGCGCAACACAGGCATTAAGGCTGCTGGAAAGTTACTCTGCCCCCAATAATTCTTAACGCGAAGATAAAGACCGAACGGGAGTTGCTAACCTGGATCAGTTCGCTTCAAAGAGATTACATGAAACAAATAGCCACCTACTCCACCGGCAATAGCTTGCGCAATCAAACCAACGACGGTGCGCGTCGCTGCGATACCAGAGATACCTAAGAGCAGCTTCAAAAATAAGTGAATGGTAACCAAGCCAACAGCGCCTGCCAATACATACAAGATCATGCGCTGGTGAGGAACATACTTAATCATGAATGTGGCAACAGGCATAGCAATTAAATAACTCACGGCGATCACCGGAAGATAAATATTTGTCATATGCGTCACATCATGTAAGGCGGCATCAAATCGTTGTGCCATAGAGATGTCAAAACCCATCGCGACAACGCTGGCAATATTGCCTTGGCTGATGAATATTGCACCAAGGATATAGGCAGCGATAACCGCTGCGAGAAAACTACTCACGCTTTTAACTATTATATTGTGCATCTAAAAAACCTACATATCTGCCTGTGTTTGCTATGATGACCTGAATTTGTTGGGAGTGAAAGGGTTATGCGCATTAGTCTGTTGGCCACGGCAATGATCTTAGGGATGATTACAGCACCCATCGACGCAGCAAATGCTGCCGCTGCAACAAGTAACCAAGCCGCTATCGGCTACAATATTGAGACCGTTGCCGAGGGATTGGAATATCCTTGGTCTATCGCCTTCCTGCCGAACGGCGACTACCTGGTTGCGCTAAGGGTCGGCGAAGTTCGTCGCATAAACGCGGCAGGAGTGGTGAGTGCGCCATTGGGGGGATTGCCCGATACCTATGTAGCCAGCCAGGGCGGCTACTTCGATATTATGCTAGATCCTGATTTTGCGTCGAATCAAACCATCTACCTCTCTTTTGCCCATGGCACTGCCGGTGAAAACGGTACTCGCATTATTAAAGGCACACTGGGTGGCGATTCGGTTGAAAATGTTCAGACCCTATTTACAGTCTCTCCGTTAAAAGACACACCGGTTCACTATGGTGGCAAGATGATATTCTTAGCCGACGGAACCTTAATGATGACTACCGGCGATGGCTTTCAGTATCGCGAGGCTGCACAGGACAGATTTAGTCTGCTAGGAAAAATAATTCGCATCAACAAAGACGGCAGTGTGCCCGACGATAATCCCTATGCAGATGGCAGGCAGGGTGATCCCAAGATTTGGTCTTACGGTCATCGGAGTCCGCAAGGTTTGGTGTTGGATGACACCACGGGCATAGTTTATATGCACGAGCACGGCGCACAAGGTGGAGATGAGTTGAATGCCGTATTACCGGCCAGTAACTATGGCTGGCCCGCTGTCACCAAAGGTATTAATTATTCCGGCGCTTATGTCTCTCCGCTGAAATCAGCCTCAGGAATTGAAGAGCCATTAACTTATTGGGTCCCTAGCATTGCGCCGTCTGGCTTGGCAATTTATAGCGGCGCTGCATTTCCGGAATGGCAGGGGGATATTTTTGTCGGTGCATTGGTCGATCAAGAAGTAAGGCACATTAAAATGGAAGCGGGGAAAGTTACAGGCGAGGTACCGATTTTTACCGAGATCGCCGCACGCATACGCGATATTCGCGTTGGCCCAGATGGCTTTTTGTATATTCTAACTGATAGCGATAGTGGCAAAGTGCTAAGGGTTGTGCCTAATTAAGAAATAGTGGAGCCAAAATAACTTGATCCAAGATAGCTTAGGGAGTCACCACCAGTTGTTTGACTCCAATAAACCAATGTTCCTATTGGCGAACCTTCGCTAGTGCCGGTATAGCAGAAGCTGATCTAGCACTTCATCTATCCCCGTTATATCGAGATCGCCATCGTTATCCCAGTCGTGCAGAATTGCACAGGAGGCCGCCTCTAGGGCAAACAATTGATTGGGTAATCGCAGAAAGGAACCATCTCCTTGGTTCTCATGAATCAAAAATAGCTTCGTACGAAAGTTTGAGGTCACTATGTCTAGATCACCATCAAGATCCCCTAGATCGACGGTAAACGGAAATCCTTCATCGTTCTCGGCGAGGTTATAGCTAGCCGGGTTACCTAGACCCCCACTACCAGAACCCATAAAAACTGTTAGAGTTTTAGCATTCGCAGCAGCTATATCAACGTCGCCGTCACGATCGATGTCACCAACGGCAAGCATCCATGGGTCGCCATCTGCAGCCACGCGATTGGACTCGGTGAAGCTATCATCTCCATTGGATAACATGACAGTCAATTCGTTACTGTTGCAGGACCCTATTGTTACATCCATCAGTCCGTCGCCATTCATATCGCCACTAGCACAAGACCACTCACCGCCACCCGAATGCTTTTATCATTTCATTGCTAACTTGTGCTGGATCCAATTGACGATCGAAACTAATTTTTATCTCGCCACTAGCCGCCGCTGCGAGGTCATCTTGTGCGGGGAAAACCGATAGAGCTGATAGCTTCTCAGGGATGCCGACCGAGAAATTTATTGGCCGCTGATCAAAATGAAAGACATCGTCGAGGGTATAACCGACATGCAGATTAACCGATGGGGCAGTGGAACCGACTAGGCCGCTAAAAATACTCTGCGACATTGAGCTCTGAAGAGTCACCTGCTGCCTATACGCGCTGAGTTCATTTGAGCTCAAATCCAGCAACTGATCGGCGTCATTCAGGAAATAGATGACATCTGCAATCTCGAACGCCACATAAATATCTGCTAACTCACCGATGTGCTCAGGCTGAGGGCAGAGCAGCCCGCTGATGGTAATCGGAGCTACTGAGCTTACCTGGATGGAGTAACTGATACCGGAGTCTGATGAGGCTCCGCCTGCGAAGATGCGCTGGTCGTCGCATGCAAGTTGCGAAAAAAACAAGTGCGCTCGCTAGGACAACGAGCAATGCTAGTACATGGATAACCATTCTTCTTAACATAATCTGCTCCCACGAATTAGGTACTCATTAAGCTAGCATGAATCCAATTGCTAATAACAGATCAAACGTCTACTGAGGCGGGTTGCCTCGAGGCGTGCCTGGCTTACGCCATTCGCCATACAAATACTCTTCAGAAAACTCAGCACACTTGAATTCGAGCAGCTGCATATTATCCGCAACGTGGCGATAGAGCGGGAAGCTAATAGTCCAAGGTGCTGTAAAAGTATTTGGGTCAGTAATAGTCGCTTCGTACTGAACATGATTTGCGCCTGTCGCGGTCCAACGCTCCTCGACTACCATTTCATAGCTGTGGTGATTGCCGGAACGATCGAACCATGTATCAGGCATCTGACCAGAAACTCGAACTACCAACGTATCACCTTCCCAATGTGCATTGGAATGTCCCATCCATGCGTCAACCTGCGATTCCAGTTCGGGCTGGTCGACGTAGACGATACGATTTGATTCCGCAACCTCGTAGGCCATAAGAATGACGCTCTCAGATTGCACAATCTGGAAAGGAAAAGGCATATAATTCGCTCGAGGAACACCTGGCATATAACACTTTGTCAGCGGATCATTATCTATACCATTAGCTTTGTTCGCATCGCGAACGCGCAGTGACTGTTCGTTGTAAGGAATTCTACCGCCTTCAACAATTCCTAAGCCGGCTGGTGTTGCTGACAGTGCTCCCATCAAACCTGAATGAGGACCTTCGGATGCGGCATGAGGCTCAACATCATAGTGCGCCGATGTCATCGCCTGCCATATACCACTAAGATCTGGCTTACCGCTAGGTGTACGCTGAACATCTCCACTCTGTGCAGCTGCCTGCATGATCGAGAAAATGCCCACTAGAGTGAATAGTCCAAGCTTTGCTATTTGTTTTTGAATTAGAATTTTCATTTACTGCCCTTAATTGTTTTTGTCTTTTAGTTAATATTTAGGATTCAACAATCCAATTACTAACTATTCCTTATTGTTCGCCTTCGGCTTCCCGACGATCTTCCATGCGCTTGCCGCGCAAGATATTGAACATGCCGTAGTTACCCTCATGGCAAGCATATTCGTATAACTGCCCTGCCACTTTTGTCATTGGTACGACAGCGGTAATCTTGTCGGTGAAAGTAGACGGGTCATCAATGGTGAATTCGTAGTCAACGGTACCAAATGCTGACCGTGTGAACTTTTCGGTTAATACTAAGTCCATGGTGTCCCCAGTACTCGAAAACGTCTGTCGCAAGCCATTAAAATTCTTTGTTTCTACTATGAGTGAGTCACCCTCGTACCATCCGCGAGAATCGCCCGACCATAGTCGAATGTCATCTGATAATTCCGGCTTGTCTCCAAGACGAACGATGCGTGCATCGTGAATCATCTCAGTCATGATGACCGCCGTATCCTTGTTCTGAAAAATTTGTACATTGTTGTTATACAAGCTGGGTGTAAACGGAGGACCAGAGTTAAAACCAACTATGCATCGCTCCGACGTTCCTCGATCTTCAGGTCCATCCTTAGCGATACCGCCAACAACGAAACGAACTGGTCGAGTGCTAGGAATATCTGGACCCAAGCCACCAAACTGTCTCTGCGCACCTTCAACCGCAGGAGGAATTCGGCCGTCTAGCGGATACACAATATGCGACGTTCGAACCGTATCGCCTATATTCGCCATCTCAAACCAGAAGTCGTTATAACCGCCAGGATTATCCGTAGCAGATGGCGCTTCGGGATTCACGACAAGAATTGCCGCTGCTGCATCTGCAGCTGCTGCAGATGTCTCTTGCCGTGCAATAGCAGCCTGAACCTCCTCCCGCGTCAGGAATTCCTGATCTGCGAACTGCTTAGGACGCTGCATAGGCGTACTCGAGCTGAAGTTCCAAACACCCTGTAAATCTGGATGACCATATTCGGTCTTAGGCACTTCATATGACTCGCCCTGAGCCATGGCAAAGCTACAGACAGTGGCTGAAAACGCTAAAATTAGTGGTAGTGAGAATTTCATTCGACCCCCCAAGGGTTAATCATGCTGAGCCCGTAACTTAGAGGTTTAGTGGCTAAGAATCAATAGAAATGCGGCTAATTCACACAGTTGTGAGACTACCCGATAGATCGCCAATGGCACGGCTGCTAGGGAATCCAAGAGCCTAAGAAGGCAAACCCTCACGGTAGGAATCCGCACTCCACTGGGAGCACAGATTCCTAGAAGATCGTTACTTTCTAGTAAATCGCGCAAGCAGACTGGAGGTATCCCAACGCGCGCCACCCATTTCTTGTATCTCAGCGTAGAAACTATCTACCAATTCGGCCACGGGCAAGTCTGCTCCGTTGTTCTTAGCTTCGGCGATGGCAATTCCCAGATCCTTGCGCATCCAATCGACCGCAAAGCCAAATTCGTATTGGTCTGCGAGCATAGTTTCAAAGCGGTTATCCATCTGCCAAGAACCCGCCGCGCCCTTGGAGATCGTTTCTATCAACGCCTCGCCATCGAGGCCTGCCTTGTGCGCGAAGTTAAGACCCTCGGCTAATCCCTGAACGACACCAGCGATGCAAACCTGATTCACCATCTTTGCCAGCTGACCGCTACCTGCAGGGCCGAGCAATTTACTGAACTTGGAGTAGCTTTCAAACACAGGCTTGGCTATTTCATAGTCCGAATCTTCGCCACCAACCATTACCGTCAATGCCCCGTTCTCTGCACCAGCCTGCCCTCCAGACACGGGCGCATCCAGAAAACCAACGCCCCGCGCCTTAGCTGCCGAATCTAACTCTCGTGCTAGCGTTGCCGACGCTGTCGTGTGATCTACTAATAGCGCACCTGATTGCATCTGAGACAACGCACCGCTATCGCCGAGTAAAACCTGACGTACATCATCATCGTTACCCACACAGCTCAGCACAACATCACAGCCGCGCGCAGCGGCAGCTGGACTCTGAGCCATACTGCCTTTGTACTCTTCAACCCAACGCTGCGCTTTTTCAGCAGTTCGATTATAGACACAGACATCTATGCCAGCATTCTTAAGATGACCGGCCATAGGATATCCCATTACTCCAAGTCCAATAAACGCAGCCTTCATTTGCAACTCCTTATCAATTATTTTTCTTCAACCGCCAATTTTCCTTTAAACGCCTAGTTTCTGTAGACAGATAAACCCCGGGAGAAGGTTTCGAGGATCGCTATGTCTTCCAAGACCAGCGGATCTACTGTTAGGGGATTGTGCTCGAGAATAACCAGGTCTGCGCGCTTGCCTACTGTTATCGAGCCTTTCTCTTCTTCCTCAAAATACTGATAGGCAGCCCCCTGTGTTACCGCATAGAGCGCCTCCATTACAGAGGCACGTTGATCTGGCCCTAGCACATAGCCGCTTCGAGTCAGACGATTCACCGTGATGGAAACCAAGCGCATAATATCTGGCGGCACTACCGGTGAGTCGTTATGGACCGTGAAGGGAATGCCGAGCTCGACTGTCGCCTTTACAGGACTTATGAAGCTCGCTCGCTCCTCACCGAAACTCAGTCGATGCCAGTCGCCCCAGAAATAGGGATGGACCGCATAGTAAGAAGGAACAATACCGAGCTCTTTAAACTTCTCCAACTGATCCGGCCTCGCCAATTGCGCATGAATAGCTACCGTTCGATGATCGGGAAGCGTGTTTCCAGCAACCGCCTCGGCAATACCCTCTATCATTAACTGAACAGCCGCATCTCCATTGGCATGGGCCAAAACAGGCACGCCTCTAGCTAATAAATCTGGCATGCGCGCCTTATAGGCTTCGGGGCTGTAACTAGGATAGGCGACATAGTCCGCACTCTGCCCAGGAGGACCTTCGGTATAGGGCTGTGACATCCAAGCAGTCCTTCCTTGAGGCGAACCATCGAGCGTGAATTTGACTCCGCCGACGCGAAAGCCACCGGTGTAACTCTCGTCCGCACTTACCGCCTGCAATTCCTCATCGCTAAGCGGATTCGCCATTATGTACGCGACAATGTCCACCGCATATGGCTCAGCTTCTGCCTCTGCGCGCATCAAATCTGCATAAGCCGTGCTGATGTTCGCGTCCTGTATCGTAGTAATTCCATAACCAGCATAGATGTCTATCGCCTCCCGCCGTAGGCGGCTCAACTCTTGGGGCCCCATGTTGCCGGTAGAACCGGGAAACGCTCCCATCGCCGTCTCTTCCATTACTCCGTCGGGTTCGTTACTTCCTGCCCGGCGCCTGATTATCCCCCCTTCTGGATTTTGCGTTGAGCTGGAAAGGCCTGCCTGATCCAGAGCCATCGAGTTGGCTGCCAGCAAGTGCCCTGATACATGCCTAACTACAATCGGATGATTTGCGGAGGCACGATCTAGATCATCGCGATTCGGATGCCGCCCTTCTGCCAACAAAGAGTCGTCATAACCAAACCCGAACACAAGATCGCCAGCAGGGATTTGTTCCTGCTCGATGCGCAGCCGCAGTGCACGCACGATATCCTCTATACTGGTGACGCCGCCGACGGGCGGAGAGGAGAGATCCAGAAGAGCAGCGTAACGCGATACGCCAGAAAAATGACCGTGCGCGTCGATGAATCCAGGAAGCAAAGCTCGATCACCCAATTCTATTACTCGAGTATCGTCTCCTCTTAACGCAAAGACCTCTGCGCGCGAACCGCTAGCGATAATACGATCGCCGAGCACGGCAACTGCAACTACCTCGGAGGCGTCCATCGTAATTATGTTTTCACCAGTGAAGATGATGTCTGCGGGTTGCGCAATTGAGTTTGTGCTCAGTACCGACAAAAGTAATACAGCACTGGCGCCAATCATTCTTGTTCGTTGTTTTAGTGACACAGCAGTTCCCCGCGAGTAGTAGATCGATTACTTAGTTAATTGCCTAATCAATTGCATAGCCAACTAGCAATCAGGCCCCAATAGTGAGAAGCAAATAGTGCAGCGTAATTGGGCAGAGTGCAATAACAGTGCGAAACCCGACCTAAAAGTAGCCCCTCAGAACGAGCTTAGCGTCGACTGCCAGTCCTGCTGCAGTGCCATCAGCAATTCATCCACAGACTGAAACCTATCAGTCGCATTTTTTTGTAGGCAACACATTGCAATTTTCTCTAGTAGTGGCGGCACATGTTGTTTGGTGACCTCAGAGGGAGGGGGAGGTATATCGTTGAGAACACTCTCGACAATATGATGAATCTTCTCGCCATTTGCAGGACACTTACCCGACAGAACTTCGTAAAGTACCGCGCCGAAACTATAGATATCTGTGCGCGCATCAATGTTCGGATCTTTGTTGAGCTGCTCGGGCGACATATAGTGCACAGTACCCTGCACTTTTCCTTGCCCGGTCAAAGTAATGTCATCGACATCTGGCGAATCAACATCCACGTCTTCAACCGCAGACCCATCGGGATGCCAAACCTTGGCAAGACCCCAATCGAGCACCAGCACTTCACCAAAAGGACCTGCTAGTATGTTTTCCGGTTTAATATCGCGATGCGCCACGCCGTGGTTGTGGGCATACTTCAACGCGTAGGCAACTTGATTAAGTAACTTCATCAATTGCATCAGATCATAACGTTCACGATAATCTAAAATCTCTCTTAGTGTGTAGCCATGCACTAACTTCATGGTGAAGTAGGGATTGCCCTTAGTATCGCGACCCAGCTCGTAGGTTGGCACAGTATTGGGGTGCTGCAGCATAGCCGTTACACGGGCTTCTCTAATCAATCGCTGCTGTTCAACCTCATCATCCGCGAACTCCGGCTTGAGTGTCTTGTAGCAGACGAATCGTGAAAGATGCAGATCTTTGCATGACTTAATCAAAGACTTACCACCTGTCGCTATGGTGCTAAAAAATGCATAGCGAGTTCGCTGGTCAATTTTCTCAGGCAATGTCTTGTCTGTTTCCTCAAGGAAAACTGAGCCATAACTTTTGGGAGGTTCTGGAAATTCCAACATAGTCTAAGAAACCATCTCGATTTGCGCGCCAATAAACTGGCCAATGAATTGCCAGCGGACTAAGAGTACTACTGAAAATTAACAGATTATGCATGCAAAACACAGCGACACAGGTCTAATTGTAATGAGAAACCACAACGCTCTGGCTATACTGACAACATAAATCAAGGATTGAGGATTAACGATGTCGAACGAAAAAGAGCCGGTAGTAATCGAATCGAGTTTTCACGTTCGCTATGCCGAAACTGACGCCATGGGCGTTGTTCACCATGCAGGTTACTTAGTGTACTTTGAAGAAGCGCGCAGTCACTATATGCGCGAACTCGGCGGCGACTATGCGCATATCGAAAACACTGGTTTTAGGCTACCTGTGAGTGAGGTCGGCTTGCGTTATGTAGGCAGTTTGCGCTATGGCGACATTGTGAAAGTTCGCGCTTGGGTTGAAGAGAATAAAAGCAGGCGAATTCGCTTTGCCTATGAAGTCTGTAAGGCGGGTGATGAATCGATTCTCGTAACCGGTTTTACTCAACATATTTGGACTGACCACAATGGCCGGGTTACACGCGCACCTGCACAGTGGGTGGAAATGATGTCCAGCAAAGTCTAGCTGCTAAACCCACTAGGCTCTCAGGTAAAGGCACGCGAAGAACTCCTGCCCTAGCGTGGCCTTTTCTATAGCAATAAATAGGTAAAATTAGACCTTTCTAGACGATTTTTTTCACTCTGGGTGAAATGCACGCCACTAAACTGACGCGAAAATGCACTGAAATATCGCTAAAATCGGTCAAAATGAGAGGTTTAGCGGGTTTCAGACAACCGAGGACATGCTGTTTCAACTGTACTGATAGTCGCTATACGGCTAACACCGGGCCCTATCTGAGCGATTGCCCCGAAATCAGGCAAGAATTTACAATGAGAGAAGTAGTCAACAAAGTCAGACAGGTCGCAGTGAAAGCACTCACGCGCAGCGTCGTTAACGCCCTGGAAAAATCGACTTTGCAGATTGAGGCTCAGGCAATGCAATTTACGAATGTGCAGCTGCCCCCTATTCGCGAGGAATCGCGCGCGATAGCCGAGCGCTTCATGACCAATCTCAATGACTATTTCGATGCCTTGACGAGCTTCACAGCGAAAGAGACCGATGTCTCTGATTACGGCACGCTATCACTGGTTGACCACGACTATCTTGAGGCCATTATTGCGATGGAAGGCATGGTTAATCATGCACGCAATAGCGATATCCAGCAGTACATAAGCTTCACCACTCGCCTGGACTCCATCTTTGCGAATCTTACTATCGACGAGACAAACAACCCTCTCGATCCAGAGCAAATTGGTGATTGCTTTAATGAAGCGATTCGACCTCTGGGACTAAAGGCGCGCTATCTTCTCACTATTTATCGTGAATTTAATAAGGCGGTCCTCCACAATTTGGAGGACATACTGCTCCAGTCGAACGAAGTTCTGATCGATATTGGCGTTATGCCCAATCTCGACATGAAGGCGAGAAACAGAGAGTTGGCGAAACAGAAACGCTCTGTCGAGCGACCTACCACTGACGCGGAAACCCGAGCCTTTTCTGATATTGAAGAAACCAAGCCTGTCCCTGAGGATCTTTCCGACAAGAAACCATCCCCCGCAGAGCCAAGTAGTAAGACCGAAATTACGCGAAAGATTGTAGAAAAGGTCGAACAAGAAAAGCCGCAACAAACCAACGCCGAGATGTTTGCCATGATGCAAACTCTCGTTAAGGGCTATGCAGAGCAACGCAGGGGCGAGTCCGAGCTGCCAGTTAAACTACCTGTCTCAGCGCCAGCTGCAGCCGAGACAACTGCTAATTTGCAGACAGAGAACGAAAGCCTGAAGCAGCAGCAGGTGCAGTTGATGTCTGTGCTTAGCGACATTCAAAGTCGCCTAAACCTAGGTGACACTTCGAGCACCCCACCAAGCAGCAACGGCAGTATTGGCAACAACATCAACGAATCAATATCGCGAAGGCTCGAAGAGAGCAGTAACTCAGGCGATATTAGCGCAATCGACCTGCAGTCGTCCGATGTACTTAATCTCGTCACATTGCTTTATAAGGCAATATGGAACGATGACCCCCTTCCGGTAGTCATAAAAGAGCTGATCGGCAGAACACAGATATCAATCATGAAGATAGCATTGAGCGACACCGACTTCTTCGATGACGAACAACATCCAGGCAGAGTAATTATCAACGAGTTTGCCATGGCAGGCATTGCTTGGACCGAGAAAGAGATATTGGAAAGCGACCCTGTTTTCGCCAAGGTTCGTGACCTAGTACAGCGCCTGATCGCGCAGGAGAATGCCGACAAGGATTTCCTGCAAAGTCTGATCAATGAGCTCCGGGCATTTAAGAGTCAATTCAGCATCACCGATGCTGCACTCGAACAACGAATTCGCGAAACGGACGATCACAGTGAACGACTCGAAGATTTGCATGAATTTGTTAGGCAAAAAGTTAGAAAGCGTGTATTGCTAGACGACCTCGACCCTTCAATTCAGAGCCTGCTCGACACTCACTTCCACGACTTTCTCGTGAAGCTCGTATTGAAAGAAGACCCTAGCGGTAGCTCTTGGAAGCCCGTCATGAGCACCATCGATGTCTTGTTATGGACCGTAAAGGCCAACAAACTCCCTGGAGATAGCAGTCGATTTGAGAAAATTAATCCCCGCCTGTTAGATAGCCTCGAAAAAGCACTGGAGATTGGTGGCGCCTCTAAATCAAAGAGAACCAAAGTCCTTCGCCAACTCAAGCAAGTACAGCAGTATAGCTTTCATATAGCAGAGACTCGCGACGCAGATCGACTTCGAAGCGTCGGTGGTACCGGAAGCGACAATACCGCTTCTGTTGAATCTCCTCGTCAGCGTAAAAAACCCTCTCCGTTACCAAGAGACGACTCGCATCTACGGCAGATAGACAAACTACCGATCGGTACTTGGTTAGAATTCAAGGGCGCTGCTGGAGTGCCGGTTCGCTCTACCTTGGCCGCCAAAATCGAAAGCATCGACAAGTTTTTTTTCGTGAACAGCAAGGTCGTAAAGGTAGTAGAGCTCACGCGCATGCGCCTAGCTCGAGAACTGAAGGCTGGCTCCGTAAAGATAGTCAGCGAGGGGTCTTTAGTCGACAGAGCAATAGAAAACGTGATTAGTAATCTTCGCGACACCACGCCAAACCAAGAACCAGACGCAGCCGTTAGTTAGAAATCGCGTTCCATTCCTATTCAGAGATTTTCGATAATTTCAGAGAAGCGATCATTCACTGGATAGCCGCCGGCTGTCCAGCCCAGACGGACAATCACTAAGTCCAACGAGGGAATCACCATTAGGTATTGCTGCCGATTGCCTTGTGCCGAATACGCACCTATTGGAATATCGGTCCAACGCAATTCTGTGTTGCCTCGATTCAGCCACCACTGATAACCGTAGGCTTTTTGATTCTCCGAGGTATTGGGTGATGTTGCTCTGCTCACCCAATCCTCAGACATGATCCTCTGCCCGTTAATAACTCCACCGTTCAACATTAACTGTCCGATACGCGCCCAGTCTCGCGCCGATGCGTAGAGATAGGAGCTGCCCATAAACACGCCGCTGGCATCAATCTCGAAGATGACATTCTGGAAAGCGAGTGATTGATGAATACTCTCCATGTAGGCATCGTAATTTCCTTGGTTGCCACCCGTCTTTTCGAAATAGATTCGCGCCAGTAAGTTGGCAGTACCCGAGCTGTAGTTGAACCGACTGCCCGGTGCATGCAGTGCAGGCTTGTTCAATACGAATTCAGAAGACGAGGCTTCAGTAAACAGCATGGCAGTCGCATCGTCCCCTGGATTGTATTCCTCGGAGAAGGCGAGGCCATCGGTCATTGTTAGCATATCGCTGATACGAATTTGCGAGCGCTCGTCACCCTGCCATAACTCAAATTCCGGAGCCCCATCCAAATCTAATGTTCCGCGGTATTCTAGATTGGCTAGCATAATTGCCGTCAGACTCTTCGCCATGGACCACCCTAGCAGTCGCGTATCTGCATCTGCCCCCTGACCATAGGCTTCGGCAATTACCTTACCGCGATGTGCGATAAGAAAAGCCCGCGTGTTAAAACCCTCCTCGTTGTCTGTGGCAAGCAAGCGCTCAAGCATGCCTTCCATGTCTGAGTCAGCAGCGCCTATAGTATCTCCAGCCGGCCAAGCTGCAGCGCTGGCGAAAACTTGTTCTGTCTGCAACAAAGCGCGTTGGTTGAATCCTGAGTAGTCGATTGCGCAACCAATGTTCGGTAGGTAGTTCGCTGTTTTCTCGCTCAACCCAAACAGAGAAGTCGTTACCGTCTTCTGCACATCGTCGTAATCTACCGTTAGCTCCTGCAAGATTCCCGAGTACTGAACAAGATCATCGAAAGACTGTTGCTGCGAAAACCCAGAGACATAACGCGCACTGCAGAGCAACTTCGAGCCTATTCCTGTAGCCACTCCCGGCGCAGCCATCAAGTAAGAAGGAGGAAAGCCGGCAAAGGAAGCCACGCCTAACAAGAGCGCGAGAAAACCGATCAAACCGAAGAGTATTTTTTTCATGATGTTAACTCCAACGACTTAGCCTAATCAAAGTTGACCTAGCTACGCTAGGGCTCTCAATTTTCCACCTGTAAGAAACAAGATCAATCCTACACCAGCTGCAGACGCTGCTATCCAATAGGGTAGGCTGTACAGGTTCGCATTGGCAGCGAATGCTAAACCCAAAACAGCGGGGCCGGCAGCTGTCCCCCAAGAAGACATAAGATTCGCCACCGCAAAAATCCTCGCGTATTCACGAATGCCAAAAGCTTCTGCGATCAATAGCGGCTGCAACATCAGCAGATTTCCCACGGAGGCGCCGAACATGGCCAGGCCTAGGCAGAGCGTAAGCACATTCACGCCTGAGGCGAGTAAGATGAGAGAAACTGCCTGCAATATCATTAAACCGATGGCGAATAGGCGAATCGACATTCTATCGATCAACCAACCACCGATCAGGCGGCCGACGATGCTTGCAATAGGCAGTATCGCAACTGCCATGGCAGTCTGCGACTCGCTTAATAATTCTCTCGCCAAGCCATATTGGTGAGCAATGCCTCCAACCTGCGCCATCATCAGAAATATGTAGCCGATGCTAATGCCCCAGAAGAAGCGCGTATCCCGCGCCTGCTTAAAGGTCATGCCATCTAACGCCAATTCTTTAGAAACTGCACTCGGATTGCTATCGTCACTATCCTGCTCTGTGCTGACTGTCACCGAGTTAGCTGGGGGCTCCTCGCCATCCGGCAGCAGGCCCATCGACTGAGGGCTCGCCCGCAGCCAGATCCAAGTGACAGGAATTACTCCTACTATGTAAAGTAAGCCCATAAGCGGAGCGGCAAATTCGAAGCCCATAGACTTAACAAGCAACACGCACAGCGGTGTCAAAATGACGCCGCCTAGAGACAAGCCGGTGGACGCTATAGACAAAGCCATAGCTCTTTTTCTATGGAACCAACGCGTTACTAACGTAGTAGCTGGAATCAGCGAGGATGCTGAGAAGCCAACGCCGAAAAGCATAAAGGCGAGATACAGTTGCCAGATCTCTTGTACAAATGCCAAGGAACTCAGCGCGAAACAGGAGATTACTGCCCCGGCACTGATGCAAATTCTCGGATCATAGTCTTGCACCCATTTCGCAACCCACAAGCCAGTTACTCCACCTGATAGGAAAAACAGCGATACTGCGAACGAGGCTGTCTGCACATCGAAGTTGGGATTGGCAGCCAGCGCAGTGAGATAGATGGCATGGTTATAGAAACTCAAGCCACTCGTAAACGTCAGCTGGGCCAAAATGGCGAAGACAATCTTCCATCCGTAGAATAAGGGTTTTTTACTATCTGCCATGGGTGTGCATATTTAACATCGTCAAAGAAAATATCACTTGCTGTAGCTCAAATTAGTACTGAACAACAGCAATCTATTCGGGGCTCAATGCTCTGCACATGGAGCGATGGTATTGAAAAATTTCTAGCCCGTTTTGACCAGCTCTCTGTTTGAGCGTTCTTTTTATTCATTTTTGCCGGAAATTCTTGATGCTTGTTCTAGCAAACCAAGCTCGCCGGCGATTGTGTTTCGGTCACTGATTGTAGAATGTGAAATAGCCAGTAAACATTTCTTCCCAGCTCTCTAAGCCGAAGGTGACCTCTTTGTCTGGATCAGGATTAGACGGGTTTGATATCGAGTTGTCGAAGGCACCAATCACTCGCAGTGTGCTGCCAGCGGCTACGGGCTCTGCCTCATCTAATAAATAGTCAGGCTGCCATCCATAGTTGTAAGCAGGAACGCTGAATAGTTCTCTAGTCTGCCCTTCGGGGTTTTCTACGACAAACTTCATGCGCTTGCCGCGGAAATTCATTCGGGCGCGAACTCCTGTGACAACAATATCTTGCTCGACCTGCCGCTCTGCTTGAAGCTCAAAGTCATTAGCATTTGGCGGCAGTAGAAAACGACTTGCAACTGCGTGCGTCAGCCTTTCTTTTAGGTTCGGCTCATCACTAAAGTACAAACCGAATTGTGTTTCATCAGCCGTAGACTGTCCGTTAGTCACATAATGGAACTGCATCGAAAGTCTGTGTCCTTCGGGAATGAGCACTCCAGTTCCCTCATCGAATTCGATAGCGTTGGTCTTTCCTGGAAGATAACTGCCAACAAAGCGACGCGTAACAGACTCGCTTGTCCGCTCGTCTCCCCAGAAGTCTTCGCCTGGGGCTGTAACGAAAGTCACCAAGTGATGCAACACAGACTCAGCACCTGCAACGTATTGAATAGCGCGCAGCCATTTATCCTCGGTGAAGGGCAACTCGACATCGTCATAGACATAGTCCATTACCCCAATCGACGGAACGTCATTCTGCGGGCCAATCACAATATAGTCTGGCTCGCCAAAGGCCCACTGTGTATGATCTTGTGCAGCGAACACTTCCAAGGGATCCGCTTCGCTGTCGCCGCGTGGCGCACGATTGTTAATCCAATGCACAAGTGTCTGCACATCATTGGGATCGAGATAACGTGCCGATTCGGAGTGACCAATATAGGGATCGACTTGTGTCGGCGGCATGCGTTTATTTAACAGCACTTCCTTGATCATAGGTGACCAGCCTAGGACCATGATGTAACTGTCTAAAGCGAACGGCCCTACTCCACCCTGGCGATGGCAGTCCGCACAATTCTCAATAATGATCGGAGCGATTTCGCTGACGTAGTCAGGTGGCGACCCACTGTGTAACTCTTTTTGCGGATACTCGATGGCACAGCCTGATCCAGATTGCCGAATCGTGTCGCTGACACCTTCGCCAGTTATAGAGACTAGGGTCGATTCGAGCTCTGAGGATGGCTGTCCCTTAAAGAACAGCGAGAGACGTTGTGGGTTAAGCACCAGAACGTCTCCAGCATTTGCAATATTGAGTGTTTCCGAGATTAACTGGCCATCGTCTTCGAGTATCGGTAACTCCACACCCAATTCGCTGAGCTCCGGTCGATCTAAATCCTGGGAGTCGATCAGGAGAAATTCAAAATCGTTCCCAGCGTATTCACGGGCGATACTTTTATAGTTATCTAGCAGCGCGTCCATCGTAGTGCACTGCGCAGAGTAAGCCATGAGCACCAGTGCCTTACGATGTTGATAGCGACTCAATTGATGGAATGTGCCTGTGTTGTCCAACAGCGCAAAGTCGCCTACGCGATCAAGAGCCGCTGGGGCGAGGGTAGAAAAGGCACTTAGTAATAACCCACTACTAATTTGTAGTAAATACTTACGGCACTTACTACCCAGGGCAATCACATCACTACTGACTGACTGTTTGCGCTTCAATTCCACGACTTGAGTTTCCTAAATTTGGACCAGGCCAGATGGGATAACCAATAGACCGCTCAGATGCGGTTTTAGGCACGGCCATCTGTACGGCTGATTGTTACTAAAATTGCTGCGCGAATCCTCTCATACTCGGGCCGATGCTGACAATTCCTGAGCTTGTTACATTTTGTTTAAAAAAAGCCCTCTAGCCCGCGGATTGTCGGCGCTTGCAAACTAGACTCCAAGTACAATGACGTTTATCCTAGCGTCCCTGTTTGATTGGATTTAGTAGTTTAGCTTTAATTACGGCTTTCACTCTGGCAGATTAACAATAAAGTAAGACAGAACAATCGAACCTGATCTTTGGAGATAACATCGATGCGACAGTATCAAAAAACATTTGCGCTATTAGCCTTTGCCCTAACGGCAGTCTTTAGCCTCCAGGCACAAGCCCAATCTGCAGACAATGGCCGTTTTCTGAGCCTTGCGCCACCTACTGGCCTGCCAATCATCCCGGTAATGGAAGGATGGATTTCTAACCCAGACGGTTCAGCGAGCTTTTCCTTTGGCTTCATTAACCGAAATGATGTGCCAGTTGATATCCCTGTAGGCACTGCGAACTACATTGAGCCGGCCAAATACAGCGCTGTCTCTTATACACATCT
>CAJXQP010000016.1 GCA_913058275.1 uncultured Gammaproteobacteria bacterium
TGTTGGTTCCCAGTGTTTTGCTCGTGGTTGGTGCTACAATACTAGCCTCATTCTCTTTACTGCTACCTGCCAATGTCACGCATCAATCTTCTCAGTCAACGCCTCGCGAATCAGATCGCCGCGGGCGAGGTCGTCGAGCGTCCCGCCTCGGTCGTCAAGGAACTGATGGAGAACAGCCTAGATGCCGGCGCCAGTCGACTCGAAATCGAAGTCGAGCAGGGCGGCATGAAACAAATCAAGATCAAGGACGACGGGCTAGGCATTCATAAGCAGGACTTAGAGCTGGCACTTAGCCGGCATGCCACCAGCAAAATCACCGACCTCGAAGACCTAGAAAACATCGCCAGCCTCGGCTTTCGTGGCGAGGCGCTAGCCAGCATCAGCTCGGTCTCGCGCCTGACTATGACCTCGAAGGCAGGCGATGATGTAACTGCAGGTAGCGGCGACAATAGCGGCTGGAAGGTCGTGGCAGAGGGGCAGGAGATGGACGTCATACTCTCGCCTGCCGCACACTCACGAGGAACAACTCTCGAGGTACGAGACTTATTCTTCAACACGCCTGCGCGCAAGAAATTTCTGAAAACAGAGAAGACGGAATTTTCGCGCATCGATGAGATTCTAAAACGTATCGCGCTGAGTCGCTTCGATGTGCAGTTCTCACTTACTCACAATCAGCGCGCGATTCGAAAACTGCTACCGGCAAAATCTGATCAGGAAAAGCAGCGACGTGTCGCTCTGGTGTGCGGCCCTGCCTTTGTCGAGAGCTCTGTGTTTGTAGAAATGGAAGGGCAAGGTCTGCGTCTCTGGGGTTGGGTAAGCCTGCCGACCTTCTCGCGCTCTCAGGCAGACCTGCAATACTTCTATGTGAACGGCCGCATCATTCGCGACAAGCTGGTGACACACGCAGTGAAGCAGGCCTATCGCGATGTGTTGTTTCATGGGCGCCATCCTGCCTATGTGTTGTATCTGGAGTTGGCGCCATCTGCAGTTGATGTAAATGTGCATCCGACCAAACATGAGGTGCGTTTTCGCGACAGCCGCTTAGTGCATGACTTTCTGTTCAGTTCATTGCACAAAGCGTTAGCGGAGCTTAGGCCGTCCGATCGGCTCGCCGATAACGCACAGAACAATGGACAGGAGAGTGATCCGTTTGCAGCTATGCACAGCAGTAGTGCTGTGGGGAATTTTTCAGCAAGCGCAGGCTCAAACTATACGGCAGGAAATTTGAGTGATCAGAGTAATCTGTCACTTGCAGACCCCTCTTCGAATAGCTATTTCTTTAGGCCCAACACCGGGCAACCTACTGCGGGTGCAATACAGAGTCAGTTGGAAAATTTCGCGAAGCTCACAGCGGATGATGCAGAAGTGCCGCCACTTGGATACGCCATAGCACAACTGCATGGAATTTATATTCTTGCGCAGAATAAGGAAGGGCTGATCACAGTGGACATGCATGCGGCACATGAACGCATCACCTACGAGCGCATGAAGACAGCCTGCCAGAATGAAGAATTGAAGATGCAGCCCTTACTCGTTCCTTTGTCTATCGCGGTGAGTCAATCAGAAGCCGACTGCGCCGAGACTGAACAAGGAGCGCTGCTTAGTATTGGAATCGAGTTAGAGAGAGCCGCGGCGGAATCGATAGTAGTCAGACAAGTCCCCTCGATTTTGCGTAACGCCAACATCGAACAACTGGTGCGCGATGTGCTGTCCGATGTTCTCGAGTATGGCAGCAGCGATCGTATTCAGGCGCATCAGGATGAGCTGCTCTCCACCATGGCATGTCATGGTTCGGTTCGCGCCAATCGTCATTTAACTATCCCAGAGATGAATGCGTTGCTGCGCGACATGGAAGCCACCGAGCGCAGCGGTCAGTGCAATCACGGTAGGCCAACCTGGGTGTATCAGAGTCTGGATGAGCTGGACAAACTCTTTCTTCGTGGGCAATAAGATCGAGAACGAACTTCTTCTCTAGTCGCGTACAATCTCACCCTATGAATTCGTCCTCCGCCAAACCCAACGTGATCTGTCTAATGGGCCCGACCGCATCGGGGAAGACCTCTCTCGCCGTCGATTTGGTGCAGCAGCATCCGTTTCAGATCGTCAGTGTGGATTCGGCGCAGATCTATCAGCAGATGAATATTGGTACAGGGAAGCCTCAGAAGGGAGTGTTAGATATCGCGCCCCATCGCTTGATCGACTTTATCGATCCAGCTGTGCCGTATTCGGCCTCTCAATTCAGAACAGACGCTTTTAGAGAAATTGACGAGATATTAGAAGTTGGCGACACGCCGCTGCTTGTTGGCGGCACGATGCTGTATTTTCGCGTCTTGAGAGACGGCCTCGCCGACATGCCTCATGCCGATCCGGAAGTCCGCGCTGAGATCGAGAAGCTGGCCCAGGAACAGGGCTGGGAGGCGGTACACCAGCAGCTTGCGGCGGTCGATCCGGATTCAGCCGCTAGGATTCACCCTAACGATCCGCAAAGAACACAACGAGCTTTGGAGGTATATAGGATCTCAGGCAAGACAATAACTAGCTTTCATGCCGAGATGCGGGCGCAGCAAGAGGCCCTGCTTCCTTACAATTTACATTTCTTCGCGATCCAACCAGAAGATCGCGGCGTATTATACAGTCACATAGATACACGTTTCCGACAGATGCTTAATGAGGGCTTGGTCGACGAGGTGCAGGCTTTACGCGCTCGAGGTGATCTAAATCACCAACTTCCCTCAATAAAATCAGTAGGATACAGGCAGGTCTGGCAGTATCTGGACGATGAAGTTGACTATGATGGCATGGTGGAAAGGAGTGTTATTGCCACTAGACAACTCGCCAAACGGCAGCTGACTTGGCTGCGCAGTTGGCCAAGCCTGCAAAGTTTGAGTAATTCTTCTGCTCATTCCGTACAACATGTCTTGAAATACATGGATACCATCTCTATATAGGTAGTGTGACGTGTAGAGATCGTTAATTTTTTATAGGAAGCCCGCAGATCTTAGAACGGTTCAGCCGGTCTCGATATTGAGACGGTGAATACTCAGTTTGAAAGACTGTCGATTGTAAGGGGAATAAATAATGTCTAAAGGACATACACTACAAGATCCGTTTTTAAACGTGCTTCGCAAGGAGCGCATCCCAGTGTCCATCTACTTAGTTAGTGGAATTAAATTGCAGGGTCAGATCGAATCATTTGACCAATTTGTGATTCTGCTGAAGAACGCTGTTAG
Organism: uncultured Gammaproteobacteria bacterium; assembly: GCA_913058275.1. Taxonomy (GTDB): domain Bacteria; phylum Pseudomonadota; class Gammaproteobacteria; order Pseudomonadales; family Pseudohongiellaceae; genus UBA9145. Next base: position 3,231 of record CAJXQP010000016.1, read on the forward strand.
CCAGATGGTCTATAAGCACGCGATTTCAACAGTCGTGCCCGCACGCATGGTAAAAGTGCCAATGCAGAATCCAGGCGAAGCAGCTGAAGCACTGGAAGATGACGCTGGCGAACCGGGTAACGCGGTTTAGCATTTCTCAGTGAGGTAATTGATTGTTTTTTGACAGGCCCGATTCCGGCGAAGTCTCTATCCTCGTTCACCTCATTATAGATTCAGAGAGTGAGCGGGAGGACCCAGCCGAATTTGAAGAATTGGCAATTTCCGCCGGCGCCCAGCCGGTGGACTTCATCACAGGCTCTCGAAAGGCACCTTCACCAAACCTTTTTATAGGATCAGGCAAGCTTGAAGAGATTCAAGCCGCTGTGCTCGCCCACAAAGCAGGGCTTGTTCTATTCAATCACACACTCTCTCCCAGTCAGGAACGCAACCTGGAGGCCGAACTTAAGTGTCGCGTACTCGATCGTACTGGGTTGATTCTGGATATCTTCGCGCAACGCGCCCGCAGCCACGAAGGTAAGCTGCAGGTAGAGTTGGCGCAGCTGCAACACCTGAGCACACGCCTGAAACGCGGGTGGACCCACCTGGATAGACAGAAGGGTGGTATCGGCATGCGTGGCGCGGGTGAGAAACAGTTGGAACTCGACCAACGGATGATTGGGCAGCGGATCAAGGCCATCAACAAAGGCCTAGAGAAGGTACGTGGACAGCGCGACCAAGGGCGTCGCTCTAGGCGTCGTTCGGAGGTAGCAACGATATCTCTGGTTGGCTACACCAATGCTGGTAAGTCCTCACTATTTAATAAGCTGACCGATGCGCATACTTACGCGGCTGACCAATTGTTTGCCACCTTGGATTCGACATTACGCCGCATCACCCTAAAGAATTATGGCCCGGTGATCCTAGCCGATACCGTCGGTTTTATTAGCCATCTGCCACACCAACTGGTTGAGGCGTTTCGTGCTACGCTTGAGGAGACCGCACAGGCGGAGCTGCTTATTCATGTCGTGGACGCGGCAAATGAATTTCATCCAGATCACATTTATGAGGTCGATAAGGTCTTGGCAGAAATAGGCGCGAAGTCCGTGCCGCAACTGCTGGTGTTCAACAAGATCGACCTGCTTCCAGGCGTCGAGCCACATATTCAACGCAATGAGAAAGGTAAGACTATAAAGGTCTGGGTGTCTGCAAAGACTGGCGCCGGTATGGATCTATTGCAGGGCGCGATGAGCGAGCTACTAGCTGGTAAGATGGCTGTCGAGACCCTGAGGGTTTCGCCGGGCCAGACGAAGTTGCGCAGTCAGCTTTACGATAGCGGGTTCATCGAGGAAGAACATATAGACGAGGAAGGTTTCTACGAGCTGCGAGTCAAATTGCCGCGCACAGACCTCGATCGTATTCTCAAACAAAGCGGTACAGAAGTTATAAGTCATACTATTGCAGTGCAGGAGCAGACTAATTTGGCAGTCGAGATCAAGGCACCAATCGCCTGATCGCATCGAATAGCCTTTTGAAAGTGCAAATTGCTGTGTAAATGAACAATTATTAGCTAAAATCGACCTTCTACGTGTTTAGAAAGTTATGGAGAAGCCAATGGCTTGGAACGAACCTGGAAATAACGGAAATGGAAACGACAAAGACAAAGACAAAGACCCTTGGGGTGGCGGTCGTAAGGGCGGCGACCAGGGGCCTCCTGATATCGATGAGGTTTTACGCAACCTGACCAAAAAATTCAATAGCCTGTTCGGCGGGGGCAGCGGTGGTTCTAGTTCCACTGGTTCTTCGTCAAGCGGCGGCGGTGGTTTGTCCGCGGGTCTAATCGCAGGACTAGTAGCCGTGGTAGCTGTCATCTGGGGATTCATGGGTTTCTATATCGTGGACGAAGCCGAACGCGGCGTCGTCTTGCGCTTCGGTAAGGTGCTGGATTTGACAGTGCAGCCGGGTTTGCACTGGAATCCACCGGTCGTTGATGAAGTTAGCTTGGTTAACGTTTCCGAGTTAAACGCGAAGACCTATGAAAATCGCGCGATGCTGACTACCGATGAAAACATCATCGATATCGCAGTCACCGTGCAGTATCTGATTCAGGATCCAGTGAAGTATGTGATCGCGGTGCAGGACCCAGAGCTTAGTCTGGATAACGCGTCGGAATCTGCTATTCGCCACGTAGTTGGTGGCAACTTCATGGATCAAATTCTGACCACGGGTCGTGATCGAATGGCCGCCGATGTGCAGGAGCGTCTGCAGGATTATATGAATGCCTACAATACCGGTATCTTTGTAAGCCAGGTTAACGTGGTCGATGCTCAGCCACCTGATGCTGTTCGTCCCGCATTCGATGACGTGATCCGCGCCAGAGAAGACGAGCAACGAGTACAGAACCAGGCCCAGCAATACTCGAATCAGATTATTCCTGAGGCTCGCGGTGAAGCACAGCGGCGTATCGAAGCGGCAAACGCTTACAGCGCAGAAGTCGTGGCTGAAGCAACGGGTGATGCGTCTCGCTTCGACCAGTTGTTAACGGAATACTTGAAGTCTCCTGAGGTGACTCGACAGCGACTCTACATCGACTCGATCGAAGACGTGATGACGGCGAGTAGCAAGATCATGGTCGATGTCGAAGGCGGCAACAATATGTTGTTCCTGCCATTGGACAAGCTTATGGAGCAGAGCAATTCAAGCATCAATTCGAATAATACTACGACAGACCTCAGAAATTTGGCAGACCAGTTGGCGCCATTTTTACCGGGATCAAGTAGTACAAACAGTGTAGATCGTTCGCGACTACCTACTACGGGACGGGGAAATCGATAATGAAAAATTTTATAGCGGTAGGTCTTATTTTCCTAGTCGTCATAGTCGCTAGCAATTCTCTTTTCGTCGTTAAGGAAACAGAACGCGCAGTGATGCTGCAATTTGGTGAATTGGTTCAAGATTCCATCGACCCAGGTCTGCATGTAAAAATTCCTTGGGTTAATAATGTGCGTAAATTTGACGCGCGGATCTTGACTGAAGACGCGCCTCGGCGTCGCTACCTGACGCTGGAGCAGAAGGCGCTGGAAGTCGATTCCTACGCGAAGTGGCGCATCGTCGATGTGGGCCAGTTCTACATCTCTACACGCGGCAACACGACTACAGCCGGTAGCCTGCTCGCAGAACGTATCAACGACGGACTGCGTGACCAGATCGGTGACCGTACTCTTGCAGAAGTTGTCGCGGGAGAGAGAGATCAGATGATGCTCGCTCTGACAGCCGACCTCAATGAGACTACGGCGGCGGATCTAGGTATCGAGATCATCGACGTACGGGTGAAGCGTATCGATCTGCCCGAAGACGTACGTTCTTCTGTTTATGAGCGTATGATCACCGAGCGAAACAGAGAGGCGCAGGAGCTGCGTTCTTTCGGTGAAGAGCTCGCGATTGGTATTCGTGCCGACGCCGATCGTCAGGCGACAATCTTTCGCGCCGAAGCTTACAGAGATGCCGAGCAACTGCGCGGTGAAGGTGACGCGACTGCAACGGCAATCTATGCCGCGGCCTACAACAAAGATCCTGAATTCTATGCTTTTACCCGGAGCTTGAATTCATACAGAGAGACGTTCTCCTCGAAAGGTGACGTGCTCTTGCTTGATCCAAACAGCGACTATTTCAAGTATCTGAAGAACGGGATCTCGCGGTAAGCTCTAGTTAATCAATAGGGTTTTGAAAACCAGATAAGTTAAAACCGTAAACCTGACTCGCGTTCAGCGATTCAGGTTTACTTTTTGCTGCGCGAATAGCTGTCAGCTAGTGGCTCACAAGAAGAGGCGAGACTATGTGGCACGAGCTGGCTGTTGCATTTTGTCTGATGCTTGTCATAGAGGGGATTATTCCCTTCATCAGCCCCGGCAGGTGGCGAAAGATGTTGCTAGTGTTGGATCAGATAGACGACAACACCATGCGAATGATTGGGTTAGGAAGCATGCTGACCGGAACGGTCCTGCTGTTGATGATTAATTAGATCTGCACGGTTTTAGGAATGGTCATTAATAATGATTCTGAGAATAAACTTTTAAAGTTTGATGAGTGAAAGCTAAATAAACATGACTTCTGCAAAGCGCTGGTTACTTCCCGATGGTGTCGAGGAAATTCTCCCCCTAGAGGCGAGCAAGTTAGAATACTTGCGCCGCCAGCTTCTGGATCTTTATGAATCTTGGGGCTATCAGTTAGTTATTACTCCACTTATCGAGTATCTGGATTCACTACTAGTCGGTTCGTCCCAAGATTTGGATCTGCACACGTTCAAGATTACCGACCAGCTTAGCGGTCGTATGATGGGCATTCGAGCAGACATTACCCCGCAGGCTGCGCGAATCGATGCACACTGCATGAATAGAGATGGCCCGGTGCGTCTGTGCTACGCAGACAACGTATTGCACACTAAGCCACGAGGTCTGCTTGCCTCACGAGTACCCATTCGCATCGGCGCCGAGATGTACGGTCACGCCGGTGTGGACTGCGACATAGAACTAATTTGTCTCATGTATGCCACTCTAAATGCGGCGGAAATTTTAAACATATCTGTCGTGCTAGGGCACGTTGGTATCTTCCGTGCGCTCGTCAAAGAAGCCGCGATAGATGCAGAGACTGAATCAGCTCTATTCGATGCCGTGCAGCGTAAGGCCTATGACGAGATCGATGTCGTCTTGGATGCCGCAGTGAAAGATGCAACGTTGCATTCCATGTTGAGGCAGCTAACGCGACTGAGTGGCGACGAAACAATACTGCAAGAGGCCGTCACAGTATTCGAAGATGCACCCAACTCGGTAAAGAAAGAGCTACTGGGGCTGGTATTAATTGTGGAAGGAGTTAAGGAACGTCATCCCGAGATGACTCTCTGCTTCGACCTATGCGAATTGCGTGGTTATGAATATCATACCGGTATCGTGTTCGCAGCTTATACACCTGACTATGGCAGGGCCGTAGCGAAAGGCGGCCGCTACGACCATATTGGTGGAGTTTTTGGTCGCTCACGGCCGGCGTCGGGCTTTGACAGCGATCTAAAGACAATTGCTAGGCTGAGCAGTAAAACCTTTACTCAGAAGACAGCGATTATCGCTCCGATTGGGAACGATGCTGATTTACTGAGCACGATAGCCGAACTGCGCGCCAGTGGTGAGATTGTAATTACCAATCTGCTCGAGAGCGAACTGGCGGAGCAGGAATTAGCAGATCTAAATTGCGATCGGCAACTGCATTTGGTTGGTGGCAAGTGGGTAGTTGAAAAATTAACGTAGTGTTTGCATTGAATAAGATATTGAGTAGAGGACGATGGCAAAATCAGTAGTAGTACTTGGCACCCAGTGGGGCGATGAAGGCAAGGGAAAGATCGTAGATCTTTTAACCGACCAGGCCAAGGTAGCGGTCCGCTTTCAGGGCGGTCATAACGCAGGGCACACGCTGGTTATCAACGGTAAGAAGACTGTACTGCATCTGTTGCCGTCTGGAATCTTGCGCAGTAACGTCGATTGTGTAATTGGCAATGGCGTTGTGATTAGCCTCGAAGCATTGCTGAGTGAAATCGAAGGCCTCGAGGGTGCCGGTATTGAAATACGCGACCGACTCAAGATAAGCGGCGCCTGCCCTCTAATCCTGCCATCCCATATTGCGCTGGATCAGGCGAGAGAACTCAAGAGGGGTACTGCAAAGATAGGCACAACCGGACGAGGAATAGGGCCGGCCTATGAAGACAAAGTTGCACGACGCGGCATTCGTCTCGCAGGTATCCTCAACGCGGAACACTTTGCGGAAAAGCTTGCTGAACTCATGGAATACCACAACTTCATGCTCAGCAATTATTACAAAACTGAGTCCGTTGACTATCAGAAAACTCTCGATCAGTATTTGCAGTTGGCAGAACAGGTTCGACCCATGGTGGCGGACACGATCGAAATTCTGCACAACCATCGCAAGGCAAATGACAATATCTTATTCGAAGGTGCTCAAGGATCGCTGCTGGATATCGATCATGGGACCTACCCTTTTGTTACCTCTTCTAATACCACAGCAGGTGGTGCGGCGACGGGCAGTGGCTTTGGCCCGCTCTATCTGGACTACGTCTTGGGTATCACTAAGGCCTACACTACACGCGTTGGCTCAGGACCGTTCCCTACCGAGTTGTTCGATGACACTGGCAGGCATTTGGCGACAGTTGGGCACGAGAAGGGTGCCACTACTGGGCGTGATCGACGCTGCGGTTGGTTCGACGCCTGTGCCGTCAAGATGGCCATGCGCATCAATAGTGTCTCTGGCATCTGTTTGACCAAGTTAGATGTATTAGATGGCCTGAAAAAGATCAAGGTTTGCACTGGTTACGCCGGTGTAGGTGACAATACTTCTGGCAGCCTGATGGATATTGAGAGTTATAAGAGTCTCGAGCCTATCTACGAAGAGCTGCCGGGTTGGACAGAGTCGACGGTCGGTGCGAAGAGTCTGGATGATCTGCCACAGAATGCTAGAGACTATATTCAGTATATAGAGAAGATAGTAGAGGTGCCGGTTGACATTGTTTCAACGGGCCCCGATCGTGAAGAAACGATAGTCCTGCGTCATCCCTTCGATAGTTGATTGATAGTTAGCCGATAGTTTGTATGAAGTTAAGCGCCCGCTTAACTTCAATCCAGTGGCCACAAGCAGGCAGCACCGATGGCGCCGCTTGCATCGCCGAACTTCGGCGCGCAGAGCATGGTCAGCATGTTATCTGTGAATACATGCTCCTTCAGGAGGCTTGGAACTTGCTCATACAGCTGCGAAATATTCGACAGACCACCTCCTAACACAATCATATCTGGGTCTATAAGATTCACCACCGTAGAGAGACAGCGCGCCAATTGCTTGCAGTAGGTCTGAATAGTTTCGCCGGATTCAGAATCTCCACTATTCGCCAATCTCGCTATTTCCTTGGCCTCCAGCTCGGTTCCTGTTCTCTCGAGATGGCTCTGTTTCAACCCTCGTCCGGAAAGAACGGTCTCGTTGCAGTTCGTCCTGCCGCAGTAACATTGCCGATCCTGGGTGATTAGCCCGCGCACGGAACTTGGAATACAGTTGTGTCCCCATTCACCGGCGATCCGGTTTGGGCCTGTGTGCAGTTGCTTGTCTATGACGATGCCGCCGCCGGTTCCGGTGCCGAGAATTACGCCAAACACCGTTCTGGCGGATATCGCTGCACCGTAGCAGGCTTCTGAAAGTACAAAGCAATTCGCATCGTTCTCGATACGCGTCTCATAGCCAAGACGGTTTTCAATATCGATCTTTAAAGGTTCGCCGTTGAGACAGATCGAATTGCAGTTCTTCATCAGTTCGAGACCGTGTTCATTTGGAGGAGATAAAGCCCCAGGAGTCCCAATTCCAACAGAACACTTCTTCGATGGAGACAGCTGTTGTAGCTGCTCGATTACTTTGCATAGTGCATCAACAGTCTCGAGGTATTTTTTCGCAGGCGTATCCACACGAATCTTCTCGGTCACTTCACCTGAGGGTGAAAGTAATATGCCTTCAATCTTTGTGCCGCCTAGGTCGACTCCAATTCTCATTTACTACCTCAATGCAATTCTGTTTGCTGTTGTGTCACTGCTACCATAGCAGTTTTTAATTTCGCCTTGCATAGTACTACAAACCCTCTAGAATCAGCGGTCCGCTTGCATTTTGTCTTGGCGTAAATCTCGAGGCGATTTGAATAAACACAGCAGTAAAATTGACCAGAGCTAGATAGAAAAGTTCGATGACCCGAGCCAGATACCAACAAGTGTCGCTGCAAGACACGCCCTACTACCATTGTATCTCACGCTGTGTTCGCCGCGCCTACCTATGTGGTGACGACCCGGTTACTGGTAAGAACTTCGATCATCGCAAGCAATGGTTGGTGTCTCGAATTAAGACGCTAGCCGCACAGTTTTCGATCGACATCTGCGCCTACGCCATCATGAGTAATCACTATCACCTCGTCCTGTTCGTCAATGAACAGCAGGCCCGAGATTGGGATGATGCCGAGGTGGTTAAACGTTGGACAGCTCTCTTTCCTCGCAATGCAACTCTAGTTGCAACCTTGCAGAAAAACAATTACAGCAAGGCGGCTTCGAGGCGTCTGCAACAACAGATAGACCTATGGCGCGAACGCCTAATGGATATCAGTTGGTTCATGCGCTGCGTAAATGAGACTGTGGCACGGCAAGCCAACCGAGAAGACGAATGCAGCGGACGCTTCTGGGAAGGGCGTTTTAAGAGCCAGGCTCTTCTCGATGAGAAAGCACTAGTTACCTGCATGGCCTATGTAGATTTAAACCCTATCAGAGCGGGCATAACGGACTCGCTTGAGAATAGCGACTTCACGTCGATTCAAGAGCGACTGATTCATCATGCTAAGAAAGTTAAAAATCGAAGTTACCGTCAGCATCGTCTGCTTACGCGGCGCACCACGAAGCACCTCGTGGGTCGCCAGTCTGGAGGCAAGCAGGCGAAGCTCCGGGTAATGTCCGAGATGGAAGGAGTAGCCAAGAAGGCATTGCCGATTACACCACAGAGCTATTTCGATCTGCTAGAGGCCACTTGCAAAGCGCTTCACCCAGAAGAGTATTCGGCGCACAGGATTACCGATACCCTGGATGAGAAGAACAGGTTGTTAAATGAACTGGGTATAAGTGCAGAATCCTGGCTTAAGAGTGTGACAACGTTTCATCGTCACTATTCAGTAGCGGCGGGTTCCGAATCGGCACTCATTCATTTTCATGAAAGTCGGATCAAGTCAGGGGTGAGTTTAAAACACCCGCGCAAATGGATTAGGGGAATAAATTCCTCCCGATTGTTATACGGCAGTACGTAGTTACCAACTCTTCTTCATAATTGCATTCACGAAGACCTATTAGTTCATCCTCGATGTCTCCCATAGCGAGAAAGCTGCTTTTGGCCTGGCTTATTGCCGTCTAGCAACTCGAATTCCTAACAACCCCGATACGCTGCTGCCGAAATTTCCATCTCGGTGATAATTCGTAGGATCGATCGCCAGGTTAGTACAATTAATAGTTAAATTGGGTGTCCTTATTTATTAAATTGGGTGTCTAGTATTATGTTTTATTATGATGAATTCAGACATTGCAACCTTGGGCTAAGTGTAAGAAATCATTAAGTTTATTGGGCTGCGAATGCAGTGGCACAGGGGAAAGGAGCCAGATATACCATCTATTTTCAGGGTCGGGAAAGCATCTGTAAGCACTTGAAAGCACTATATATTGTTTGACTTCGGCCGACGTACACTATATGTTGCGCTTCATAGAGGTAGCTAAATTATTGGCTTTTTCAAGTAGAAAGCCTGTTTCGAATTGGCAGTTTGATCGTCTCAAGCGTGATTCTTCTCCAATAATTTAGTGGGCAGGTAGTAAAACAAGAATAAACCCGACACTAGTCCTACTTAGAAATCGCACATTAGCTGGAGTTATAAGCGAATGAACAAATCTGCTGAAGTAGCAATAGAAAAGCCAATTTCAGATGCCATAGCGGAAGCTATTGAAGAAGCGAAAGCAGATAGCGATCTGAATTTTCTTAAAAAGCAGAAAGAAGACGAAATCCGCATGAGACTCGACCAATTTGCCAAAGAACTCTCTCAGGTGAAGAAGCAGCGAGATCAACACTAGGCACTAAACCCACTATTTATTATCCCGGGGCGATTTCAGATCCTAGCGGCTCCCTCCCCCCCTTCGCAACTCGTTCCAGATCCAAGTTAAGGCTGCGCGTCATATTGCCGCAGATGACATTCCGTCGATGAATTTAGGCCTTCAAAGCGTTACACTGAACTCATGAAATCAATCGACTGACACGCGTGGATTTTGCATTCGCTAGTCAGTGAAACCCAAAGAAGGAAGTTCGACATGCTAGGCAACAGAAGACTGAAATCCTTATTAGCGCTATTTGTACTAGCAGCTTCTCTTGTTGGTTGTGCCAGTAGCACTGGTTACTCGCCTTTTCTGCGTGCCGAGCCTGCCGCAGATTCAGTATTGAATCGTGCCCCGCGCAATTTGCGTCTCTTTTATGAGGCATTACCTGATGTGCCTAATAGCAGTCTTACGCTTACCGGCCCAGAAGGGAATTACGATTTGCGCGGTTTTCACACCATGGGATCCGATGACCTCATGATCGAAATCACTAATCCATCGATTCCCGATGGAGATTACGTGGTTGCTTGGTCGGTGGTGGTTGGAGAAGACTCCACCGTCTACGATGGTTCTTATCGATTTTCTGTGGTGACCAATCGATAGTGATAACTAATTTTTGGGTTGGCCCTTCCTATCAAACTAAGATGTACGCTGAGATGAATAAGGAAGGCTAGACTTCTTGAGGCAGACCGAGTCATCTCCTAAGGGGGTGACAGTTGATACTTATGCGGTTTCAGCCTTGATTCTGAATATTGAGTTTCGTCCTATTTTCGCTACTCTCCTTGAATAGCGGCTGGCATTTCTTCTAATAGAAAGTCAATCAGGGCGCGTGTTTTTGCAGGTATAAACTCTCTTTCGCGGTAAACCACGTACATAGGTAAATTCTGGATAGAGCGGTATCCTGTCAGTACGGGGACCAACTGCCCATCTCGCATTGTGTCACCGAGCAAACCCTTGTCTATAAGTAAAACACCGGCGTGTGCAAGCGCAGCTGATATCAATGCGCCTGGGTCATTAATGGACAATGGTCCCGAAACAGTGACACTCTCTTCTCCTTGGTCACTGATAAACGACCAGGAATTCATTGCCAGTTTCGAGTTTCGATAAAACAAACAACGGTGGTGCAGTAGATCGGCGGGTGTTTGTAGCAGGGGTGCATTGCTTAAATACTTCGGACTGGCGCAAAGCACACCTGATAAGTCACCGAGTTTCCGAGCGATCAACGTGGAATCTGCCAAATAGCCAATACGAATGGAAACATCCATGTTCTCAGCAACCATATCGACGAATCGATCTTCCAACTGCAGGTTCACATTAACCTTGGGGTAGTGCGCCAGAAATTTAGTGATTAACGGGACGAGATGAATCCGCCCTTGCGCAGTGGCACATGTAACATTCAGATCCCCTGCTATTACCGACTGAGAATCTTCACTAATGTCTTCAATGGTTTGAAGCGCCAGTTCTACTTTATACGCCTCGTGAAGAACCTGCCGACCCACTTCCGTAAGCACGATTTTACGGGTAGTGCGGTTAAACAGCCTTGAACCGATTTTGCCCTCTAAGGCCGCTAATTGTTTACTGACCGATGATCGACTTATGCCAAGTGACTGCGCTGCTGCCGATAAACTACCTAGCCTATTTATATGGGAAAAGAGGACCAATCCATGCATATTTTGACTTTTAAGCGCCATTTCGAGCCTATTGTTTATAATTTGGAAACAATATAGTGAATATTCTATGGCTAATCAAGCTGGGTATGGAGGCGTATCATTGGCCTGCATTTTCGATCAACTCAATTTGAAAAATAGCAAGCAACATACTGACTGAACGTAGTGCAATTCAATTGTTTTGGAGGCCAAAGCATGTTGACGTTGGATAACATCGTCGTTGCTAAGACATCCTTTTCTTTCATCTTATGGCCAATTAAAGAATATTGATATGTTAAAAAAGTTATTAGGAATTGCACCAAATCTAGAGGCGGACGGATCTTACTCGCCATCTAAACTTGCGTTGAAATTGGCAACGGTTGATAACACTGATTTTGAAAATGTTTCATACACGAAATACCACGGAAGCAAGTCGAAGATTTTGGTGATCTTCACTGAACAAAAAAACATGAAAATGCAGAATGGCAAATTGTTTTCTACAGGCAATCACCCAGTAGAAACATTGGTTCCGATGTTGCATCTTAAAAACGCCGGCTTTGACTTTGAGATAGCCACCCCCACCGGTAAGCCTGTTGTACTTGAAATGTGGGCGTTTCCGGAAAAAGATGAGCAGGTAAAATCACTGTACAACGAGTACAAATCAAGTTTTGAGCGACCGAAAAACCTGCAAGATTTTGCTGCTACTTCGCTATCAGCCCAGGAATCTTATGCGGCGGTATTTGTGCCCGGTGGTCATGGCGCAATGCTCGGTATCCCGGAAGATAAAAATGTACGAAAAATACTCAACTGGGCACATGAAAAGGAATTGTTTACTGTCACCCTTTGTCACGGACCGGCAGCATTACTGGCAACCACACTCAATGATCAAAAGTTTCTTTACGCGGGATACAATATGGCGGTATTTCCACATTCAGTCGATAAGATGACTCCGAAGATTGGATATTTACCAGGACAAGTTCCCTGGGAGCTAAGCGAAAAACTAGCTAGTCTGGGCGCTACTATCGTCAATACCAAGGCCGACAAAACCGTCTGTTTGGATAGAAAATTAATTACAGGCGCGAGTCCTCTAGCAGCTAATGAATTAGGAAAGCTGGCAGCCGAAACCTTATTGAAGGAACTGAAATAAAAACAACCGTGGCTCCGTGAGCAAGCCCCAACCCCCATATCAAACCATCAGAGAATCGTAATGAACACAAAAGCGTCAAAACTGTTTCAACCACTCACGTTTCCCAACGGTAAAACAGTACCCAATCGGCTTTGCAAAGCAGCTATGGAGGAGAATCTTAGCGATGAAGGTCAGATCCCAGGTGATCGCCTGCATCGGCTATACAGAAGTTGGGTAGAAGGCGGCGTCGGCCTGATACTCACTGGAAATGTGATGGTAGCCCCTGATGCTCTGACGGGTCCTGGCGGTGTGGTACTGCAGGAAAGTACCGATATTGAACCGTTCAAGCGGTGGGCAGAAGCCGGTAAGTCTGAAGATGGCCAATTCTGGATGCAGATCAATCATCCGGGGCGGCAGGTGTATGCAGCAATGGGTGAAACCGCGCTTTCGCCATCAGACAAAAAAATGGATATGGGCAATTTTTCCAAAATGTTTGCCCAACCCCGGGCCATGACAGAGGAAGAGATAGAAGTCTTGATTCAACGGTTCACGGCTACCAGTAAACAGGCTGAATTAGCAGGATTTACAGGGGTTCAGGTTCATGCCGCTCATGGCTATCTGATCAGCCAGTTTTTATCACCACTGACCAATCTGCGCTCCGACCAATGGGGCGGAGACATCAATAATCGCTCCCGTGTATTAATCGAGATCGTAAAGCGAATACGCCAGTCTGTTAAGCCGGAATTCTGCATTTCAGTAAAATTGAATTCGGCTGATTTTCAAAAAGGTGGATTCGAGCTGAACGATGCCAAAGCCGTAATTCAACTGTTAAATGAGCTGGATGTCGATTTGGTGGAGCTATCTGGTGGTAGTTATGAAAGCCCCGCTATGCAAGGCCGAGTCGCAGAGAAAGACGCGGAAAAACCCGAAACAACTCTGAGAAGAGAAGCCTATTTCGTGGATTTCGCAAGGGAGATAGCCTCAGTAGCGAAAATGCCCATTATGGTGACCGGTGGAATTTTGCGCCGCGCTGTAGCTGAGGAAGCGCTGGAAAAAGATAGCGCAGGTTTCGGCGTAGAAATGTTAGGGCTAGCACAAGCTATGGCCTTCCAGCCAGACCTGCCCAATCAATGGCGGGATCATGAACTTGAAATAAAATTGCCGCAGGTTAATTGGAAAAACAAAACCTTTGCTGCACTCGCCGTTATGGCCATCACCAAGGTTCAATTGAAAAGACTTGCTCAGGGTAAATTACCCAAGGCCAATGTAAGCCCTTTTTTCTCGCTTATAGGTGATCAGATAGAAACTAATAAACGGACTAAGCGCTATAGACGTTGGCGTGAAAATACTGCGCAGGCAGTGTAATTATCAACAGGGGAATGATGCCAGGTCTTAAATGGTGGATCGGCCGCAACGGAATCATGCATGTCGCCCCGACACATGGCTTCTCAAAGGGAGATGAATAGATGATGGAACACTTTGGCCGGCGCGTGTTGTTCGTCGCGATATTGCTTGCGATCATGACTGGCTGCACCGGTGATCGGATTTCGATCATTGAGGATTCGGATGTGCGGCGCATCGTTCGTCTCGACGTCGAGTCGGCAAACGTCTACGTGATAGAAGAGAACGAGCGTAGGTTGATGATCGATGCCGGGAACCCGGGCGACGAAGACCGCTACGAAGCGCTCATGCGTCAAGCGGGCATCGACCCCGCCAAGATCGATTACGCGATTCTCACCCACGGACACATCGATCATGCCGGAACAGCTGCATCTTTCCAAGCACGTCATGGCATCCAGGTGATAGGCGGTGCCGACGATCAGTCGATCATCGCTGCAGGCGGTGAAGTCGACCTTTGCCCAACTTCGATGATAGCGCGCTTCCTCCGAATGACGCTCGAAGGTTCGCGTTATCCGGTATTCAAACTCGATCGTGCGATCGAGATGGGCGGGCCGGGAATCGATCTGGCTGAACTCGGTATGTCGGGGAGGATTCTGCCGCACTCGGGGCACACGCCAGGATCAATGGTGATCCTGATCGGTAGGCACGCGTTCGTCGGGGACTTAATCCGGGGTGGGACTATCGCGAACGAGACGCCGACGACACATTTCTTTATGTGCGATCTGGAAGAGAACCAGCGACGGATCGGGGAAATTCTCGCGTTAGATGGGATTGAACAATGGCACCCGGGACACTTCGGGCCGTTTCCAGCAAAGGCTGTTGGAGTGTATCTGGCAAAGGAGATCGGCGACTAGCTATGTTGGCGGTCAGGACCAAGTACCAGGCCCAACTGACACCAATCGTCAGACTTTTCCCAGGGCGTTGCTAATTGTTCGGGATTGGGACAGAGCAACATACTGAAAATTCGATGTACTGCCTAGGGTATTAACTAACAACTTTAGCTGTTGGCATCTGAATGACTTTCTCTCCAGTTGGATAACAATAATTACCCCATAGCTGCATTAATATCTCGCGTTTCTCAATCAAGTCACCACGCTGATAGGCAGCCTCTGAAGCGTCCTTGAGTTTATGCGCTAGCGCAGCCTCTGCTATCCTTCCAGGGGTGTTTGTCTTTTCAGCTACATAATCACGAAAGGTTGAGCGGAAGCCGTGAACGGTAATGTCAGTGCGTTCTAGTCGCTTCAATACTGAAGACATTCCCGCATTAGATAGTGGCTTACCGTTAGAACGATTGGGGAACACATAATCACTCATTTTGTGATCGGCCATTTTGGTGATTATATTGATGGCTTGATCACATAGAGGAATGCGATGCTCCACCCCTGCTTTCATTCGCTCTTTTGGTATAGTCCATACTTGATTATTAAGATCAAATTCCTCCCATCTTGCTCCTAGTGATTCCTTCGTCCTAGTCGCTGTGAGAATGGTTAATTCAAGCGCCCTCGCTCCCATTCCATCGGTTTTAGATAAAATACCCATGAATGAGGGTAACTCGCCATATGGTAGTGCTGAATGATGTTTTAACTCTTTCAGTTTTTGTGGACTTGGCAGAATTACTGATAGATGATCTCGCCATCTTGCAGGATTGCCGCCACTGCGCCAATTATGCGCCTCAGCGTAGCTTAAAACGGCTTCTAAGCGTGTTCTGACTCGAGTAGCTGTTTCTGTTTTGGTGTTCCAAATAGGCTTTAAAATGGCCAGCACATGAACTGTCTCAACATCTGCTACAGGGATATGGCCAATAATCGGAAAGGCGTAAGTTGTTAGAGTGTTAATCCATTGTTGATGGTGCTTTACGTTCTTCCATTCAGCCTTTTTGGATTCAATATACTCAAGAGCTACTTTTTTAAACGTGGCCTGATTCTTTTCGTCCTCTATTTTGTTTGCTTTTTCTGCTGCAAGCGCCCTACTACGCTCCTGTACTGATTGCTCGATTGGGTCAATGCCTTTGTTTATCATGGCCTTTAAATCAATCGCATTAGTTCGCGCCATAGTCAATGTGTTGGTATTCGGGCAGTATGCGCCTAGGCCAATTTGTCTGCGCTTACCTTTGATTTGATAACGGTATCCGAAACTAGCAGAACCACCGGGTTTAATGGTTAGATAAATACCGCCACCGATGGGGGTGCGAGCGACAATACCTTCCCTGATTAATTTCTCTAAACCTTTTGCTGTAATACCCGCCATCTTTATTCACCTTCGGCCTTTTGGGTCACCACTTAGGTCACCATATAACCTTAGTATATACCAAAACGTGACAAGACAGTAAAATGCGTTAAATCTTTAAATTCCTATTATACAAGGGCTTTAGAGTATATTTTATGTTTATAGCAGGACTTAAAAATAATTGTGTTAGGCGGACTATCCCACCGCCATATATATTAATTAAGCCTCTGTTTTTACAGGGGTTTTTTTATGTCCGTCATGATTTAAGTCATCTTGGTACACTTTTTGGTACACCTTAGCCGAATTTAGGCTGCCTAAACCGCCCCTCTAATAAATCACTTGGCACTCCCATGCAATCAAAGATAGACTTCTGAGGACAATACAATACGGAGTCGTACCTTAAGATGGAACTCAAAGAGATAGGAGAAATAAGCCGAGATTATATAGAGAAGTATATGAAGCTCGAACGAAGTGCGGATAGGTTACTGCTGAGCAGTTCTAGTACTAGGCTCGATGATTACAAGCTGGGCTATCAGGAGAGTTTAGATGCACTTCATGGTACGGATTTTGAGACCTTCTTGATTAACGAAAATCATTTGACTCCTATGTTAGACCACTTAACTAAAAAAACGAAAACCAAACTCCGCTGGAGCGAATACCACCCCGCCCCTGAGGCACTTCAGCTAAAACTCGTACTTATGAGAATAGTTTCCGGTGCGCTTCTCGTATACTGCGATCCTCTCTCATTTGGATATGACGCCTTTTTAACTGGAAGTGCAAAGGCTAATTTACCGAGCGACCTGAACAAAAAAAGATTCGCAGAGGCCCTAATGGGGCTCGACGACCAAGGACTGACGATAAGTTTGAATACAAGAATTGAGATGAAGAGGATTGCATTAGGTAAAAGTGCTCAGAAATTTCCTGACCTTATCGAGAATAAACAACAGCTAATTGAAAAGAATCTTTTAAGAGAGATCGCAATTCTAAGTAATGTTCTCCTGGCTATCGATAACGGCCATTCTAATCGACTACCCATAGCCATCACATACAAAATTCTTTCAATAGCGAATATTAATTTTAAAGAAGGCTGGGTAATGAAACACCAAAAGCCTTTTGACGGGCAAATGGATGGTGCTCTCTCGGATAACATGATCATCACGTATAATCAAGACTAAAGACCTTTACGAATTGCCTTGTTTTTTTATGGTTTTTGTAAAGGTCTTTCTTGTAACCCCTCAGGTTCCCATGTGTAGAATACCCAACCATGTTTACAAATAACCTAGAGGACTAAACATGGAAACCACTAATCAGCCCAAACGAATATTACGCTTTAAGCAAGTTCAAGAACTAATCCCATTTAGCCGTTCCTATATATACAACCTAATATCCCAAGATCGCTTCCCCTCCCCTGTAAAGCTTATTGAAGGCGGCCGTGGCGCTGGCTGGTGGGAACATGAGATATGTGCTTACGTCGAAAGCAGACATCAAGACACCCGAGGGAGTGGCCATAATGAAGAGGTCTAATCCTATCGGACAGTTTAGAGCTAATCCCTCTTCAAGAGCCTATGCAGTAAAAGCCAAATGTGCGGAGTGTGTTGGTTGCACTCCAGATCACCTAGAAAGGGGCTTTAAGGACTCTATTTCGTCTTGTTCGTCGGAATCCTGCCCATTGCATAGGTTTCGTCCTTATCAG
>CAJXQP010000017.1 GCA_913058275.1 uncultured Gammaproteobacteria bacterium
GAACATACGGCTCACTCCTGGTTATGGCAGCTAACTAAAGAAGGCATTAAGAAGCGCTGGCCGCAGGGAATTTCACAAAAGAATCAAAAGATTATCGAACATGAGATGAGGCTAATAAAACAGCTGTCCTATGAACATTTCTTTTTGACGGTGCATGAGATCGTTTGCTTCGCGGTTGATCAAAACATTTATTGCCAGGGTCGTGGTTCAGCCGCTAACTCCGCGGTCTGTTACTGCCTTGGGATAACAGAAGTGAGTCCCGATCATGCGGAGATGTTGTTTGAACGGTTTCTCTCTCCAGAGCGCTCTGAGCCGCCAGATATTGATGTGGATTTTGAGAATAGCCGCCGCGAGGAAGTGATTCAGCACATCTACCAGAAGTACGGACGTCATCGCACGGCGATCGCGGCCACAGTCATTACCTACCGCTCTCGTAGTGCCGTTAGAGATGTGGGCAAGGCATTGGGTCTCGATGACGAGCTGATTAACCGCCTCGCTAAATCAATCTTCTGGTGGGGCAGCGACTTGGAAGAACAACTATCGGATGCGGGTATCGACTATACAGAACCGAAGATTAAGACACTCCTAACCCTCTGTCAGTCACTGATGGGCTTTCCTCGTCACCTATCTCAGCACGTCGGAGGCTTCGTTATTAGTCAGGGCAACTTGACGCATCTGGTTCCTGTCGAGAATGCAGCTATGGATGATCGAACTATTATCCAATGGGACAAAGACGACTTGGAATCCCTAGGCCTACTTAAAGTCGATGTGCTCGCGCTGGGAATGTTGAGCGCGATTCACAAGGCGATAGATCTGGTGAATAGCTACGCCACCGAAGAAGTAGGTATGGATAGCATCTCTGTGAAGGAGGACTCGAAAGTCTACGACATGATTTGTGAGGCTGACACGGTTGGCGTTTTTCAGATTGAGTCTCGCGCCCAGATGAGCATGTTACCTAGACTAAAACCTCGCTGTTATTATGATCTGGTTATTCAAATTGCGATAGTTAGGCCCGGGCCTATTCAGGGAGACATGGTGCATCCCTATCTGGAGCGGCGTAAGAACCCTGGCAAGGTCAAGTACGAGAGTGAGGCGGTGAGACAGACGCTGGAGCGCACACTGGGCGTGCCAATTTTTCAAGAGCAGATCATGAAGCTGGCCATGGTAGCCGCCGGATTCTCAGCGGGCGAAGCCGATCAGCTACGACGGGCCATGGCAGCTTGGAAGAAGAAAGGGGGCCTCGAGCCGTTTCGAGATAGGTTGGTTTCCGGCATGGGAGTCCGCGGCTACAGCGAAGAATATGCTTTGCGTATCTATAGTCAGATTAAAGGTTTCGGTGACTATGGGTTTCCAGAGTCGCACTCGGCCAGCTTTGCGCTGCTCGCCTATGTTTCTTCCTGGTTGAAGTGCTATCACCCCGCCGCGTTTTGCTGTGCTCTGCTTAATAGTCAGCCTATGGGTTTTTACCTACCTGCGCAGTTGATACAAGATGCTAGGCGTCACGGCGTAGAGGTTCTGACCGTCGATGTGAATGAAAGCTGTTATGACTCAACTCTTGAGTTCGAGAAAAAGTTGCTCGATAAACCTGCCCTGCGTTTGGGTTTCTCTCTAGTAAAAGGCTTGTCTGTACTAGGAGCTGAATCAATCTGCCTAGCGCGAAACTCGGGTCGATTTACATCGGTGCAAGATCTGCTGACAAGAGCGGCATTGAATAAGAAAGACAGTGAAAGCCTTGCCGCAGCTGACGCACTGAACACTCTGAGTGGAGATAGGCACCGAGCTTTTTGGACTGTGGCTGGGGCCGATAAGCCCCTGCCTTTTTTTGAGAGCCAAGCAGATCGTCAGGCACTAACGATAGAACAAAGTGACTTTGGTGTAGATGTATTACTGCCCGTTCCGTCTGAAGCTAATAATATAATGGCGGACTACGCTAGCACCGGGTTTACTCTGCGCAGACATCCGGTGGCCTTGCTGCGCCCGCATCTCGATTTGTACAAGGTAACGAGCGCCAGTGGTCTTGTGTCGATACAGAACGAAAGCTTTATTAAGGCGGTGGGTATAGTTACTAGTAGGCAGCGACCACAGACAGCGGCAGGAGTTACGTTCTTAACCTTAGAAGACGAGAGTGGCTTCGTTAATGTGGTTGTCTGGCCAAGTCTAGGAGAGAAACAGCGGCCCATTGTAAGAAGGGCAGTGCTAATAGGTGTAGTAGGTCATGTGCAGAAGAGCGATGGAGTAATTCACCTCATCGCCAGAGAGTTGGTCGACCTTAGCCACTGGCTGGGCGCGATGAATTTGTCGTCACGAGATTTTGTCTAGCCTTCTCTGATAAAAGCTCATTACCTTATGCAAAGAAACCATGTAGAAACCAATTCCTTTTGCCGCTTTTTTCACGGTATATCCAGAGTCTGCTGCCGCTGTGTTCTCTAGCAACATAGTAGTCTCGACACACATCGACTCCCGACCACCAATGCGTCTCTATACGTTCGGGCCCACTTACGATGGTGATAGGTTTGCGATAGAAAAGCCTGCCTTTGTTGATGTTGAGTTGCTTAGGCTCTTGCAGTAACCACAGGGGCCTGGGATTTGCAGAAACTTCTGTAGATATAGCTGCCCTGCCTTCTCTGTTTGGATTCTCTTTGTAGTCAAGCTGCAAGCTCGCATGTTCTGGACAATGCTGAGTAGCACTGCTAACACTCTTTACATGATTTTCGCCGAGTCTTGCCTGCAGCTGTTCCATAAACTGATTAAGATTACTGTCACTATAAGACGTGTAACCTGGCGCCTCATCTTGTAACAAAGAATCATTTTTTGCAAAGAAGGCGTCAAATTTTTTTACTTCGATTTTGATAGCGACTGCCGGCGCTGGAATAGATAATTTATCGAAATGAGTCTCCAGTAATAGCGTGAGATGTTGTTGTGAACGACTTGCCATACGTAATCTGATATTAACTTCGGTGCTATCGCGCTTCTCATGAAACAAAGATAGAACTAAGCTGCTAGTGCTGAGGTCGCGCCGCCGAAGAAAATCGCAAAGCTGCGCTAATAACTCATCGGCAATTGGCAATAGTCGGTCGAGGTTTTCAATCTCGTAAGGAAGGTCATAGTATGCAACGAATGCAGGAGGAGGAATATAATTTTGCGTTGGTTCTGCTGCTTTTCCTAGTGCCTTGTTCAACTGATTGACGAAATTGCTGCCAAAGCGTTTGCGTAGGCCATCGCTAGGTAGGCGCCAGATGTCCCTTAAATGGCGAATGCCCATGTTAAGAAGTCGTCGGCGTTGTTCTTTATTTAGGTCTAGTACATCTGTGGAGAGTTGTCCTAATGCTGAGCGTAAATTTTCTGGTCGATAGACCAGGACATTATTTCCGGACCTGGCTAGCAATAAACTGCCGCTCACGGTGGGGCTGGCTGCATAGAAGAAATTATCTGCTAAACCCCACTGCTGTAATTGTTCCTCTATGAGTTTCTGCAATTTCTGATGAATAACATCGATGCCGGCAAAATATTTCAAGCTACTGCGTATCTCGCAGATTAGTGCCTGAGGATGAAAGCTCACTGTAGAGCTAACACTTTGCATGTGACCGGCTAGTTGATCGAGATATTTTTTCTGTTGTGCTGAGTCTAGCTCTCTAAACTGAGGAAGATAGAGCGCATACCACAGGCTTTTAGACTTGTTGTGCTTTGCGATGGGTTTGGCGCTCGCCTCATCCGTCGCAGTTTTGGAGGGTCGCTGCTTCGCTAAATTTTTGGGTCGTGCGGGAAGTTGGATGATTTGAGCGCCAGATTCAGGCGCTATCCACGGCAGAGGGAGCTGTGCCTCACTGTCTGGATCTTTCAAGGCGTTGCTCCAGACAGGTCAGGCTTGTTGGTAGAGATTAATATTCGCACTTAGTGAGCGGAAATTACCCCTAGCCTTAATAACAGTCACTTCAGACTCATTAAAACCTCCATTTTCAGAGTAGGAATCCTCTATTTTAAGGCGTATTGGCGATGGTGAGTGTTCACTATCATGATGTTTGAATAACACCCCTAAAGTGTCTCCTGTGTCCGCTGCTAGCTGTAGGCGGCGCAATACTTTAGTCGGTAACCAGTTCTGCCAGGCCAATACTAGGCCGCAATTTTCGGTTTGCAGAGCCTTTTCCATGCTCCATAAAGCGTCTTTGCAAGAGGTGTCTAGTTTGACCACCAGTACCTGGTCGGTATTAATTCCCGCCTGCACCAAGGCCGGGGCATAAAGTAAATAAGGTGGCGATATCCACAGGATCCATTTCCCTTGTTCAACGACTGATCGCATAAGTGGAATCAAAAGCTGTAACTCGCCCATGCCCCAATGAGGTGTGATGACCTCGATTAGGCCTTTTTCGGGCCACCCGCACCCGGGAAGAATTGCATCTAGCTGCGTAAAACCAGTGCTTCGGCCATGCGCATCCTGACCGGCCATATCGCAGCCGCGCCATAGCTTTGGATTGCCTTGTATTAGCTCATCAATATCGCTAGAGCCCGCACCATGCAAGGAATCTGCCTGTGCTGGCTGGTATTGGTTCTGAAATGGCAGCTGCGTGTCTGAGTGGTTTTGAATAATAGTCATTATCGGCTCAACTTAAATAGTACTGGATGGATATACAGTATTATAGGCAGCAATTTCTTTAGCGCAATAAAAACTTTGAACTTTCGATAATCGAAGGAAGGTTTCATCGCTAATCAATTGTTTTTTCGAGGAAATTAAAGATTCGTAGATAATAGACGTTAAAGGTCTTGAGCGTTAAACGACATGGAGACGAATATGAGTAAAAAACCAGATATGGTTATGGTTGTTATCACCCTATTCGTAGTGGGCGTGCTGGCTAGCGGCGTTGCTCAAGGCGCTTTGTTATAGAAATAGGTCGATATCGGAATTGATCAGATAGATAGATGCTGCTGCGATAGCGGCATCCAAGCTGAGCAATACTAGTTTTAAGAGAACAAAAAAGGAAGATGGGCCAAGGATAGGCCGTTATCAGTATTACGCCCTACGCAGTATCGGGGCGGTATATTTTTTTCTCGGTAGCAACCGCGTCCAATCGGACATCCCAGCTTTCTACCGGAAAAGAATCGATTAACTGGCATTCGTGTGCGAGACCCACAAGCATAGGACTGCTGCGGCGGTTAAAGATCTTGAAACTGAAAGTACGATCGTAAAAGCCTTGCCCCATTCCCATTCGGAAACAATCCTTACTAAACGCTACTAGCGGCACGAAAACCACATCGAAATTGGTTGGTGAGATAACCTCGGATGCTGGTGGCTCCGCTATACCCCATTTATTCGGTACTAATTCGGTGTTGGCATCATAAGGGGCAAAAGAAACGAACTCGGGATTATCTTGCTGAATGACGGGGAGGAAGCAGGATTTACCTTCGCTGAGAGCTAGGTCGAGCAGCATGCGTGGATCGATCTCACCGTCTGCAACCTGATAGAACGCAATACGCTGGGCGACGCGAAAGAAAGCCTGATTTCCGAGCATGTTGAACAAGGCGAGTGACGCAGCCATTTGTTGCTCAGTGCTAAGCCCGTGACGCTTTTCGCGTAGAGATGAACGTAATGTATCGCGAGTATCAGGCATAGAAGATTGCTAATAAACTAGGGTTTAAAGTTGTCAAGCCCCCCGGAACACCGCTACCAAATTTGCCCTGAACCCAAAGGTTCAGGTGGTGGCTCCCGCGATGTATAAGGCTTTCCGACTAGCGGACATGCACAACAACATCTGTCGAGTTGCCTCCGGTGATATAGATATCGGCTCAAGAACAAGTATTGATTGGCAAATGCTCTAGGGAACTATCGCGTTAAGTATATATCGGGGAGGAACAATAAGGAAAGAGGGAGGAAACCTCTGCATCTTGGCCTCGGCCTTGGTGTTGTCGTGTCGCCCGCAGAGGGAGGGTGATAAATCTAAGGTATGAGTAAAAATATGCAGAGGTTTCTGTGGGAGAACGGAGAATGAGAGTGCAGTGATAAGAGAGATGCGGGTGCATCTCTCTATGGAAGTGTGTGAGCTAGATCTCTAGCTGCCGGCTCTGGGCGATAGCTGAGTCGATCTTGGTTTCTATGCCCTGCACCTGCTGTGCCGTGGAATGGCGGGTTTCATTGATGAGTCGATTCTTGCGTAGCATATCGTGGGTAATGTTCAGCGCTGCCATTACGGCTATCTTTTCGACACCGTGGATGTTTCCACGACCTTTAATCTTGCGCATGTTCTCGTCTAAGTAGCGTGCGGACTTAATCAGAGCCTCCTGGTCGGAGGGCGGACAGTTTACCTGATACTCTTTGTCCATGATTTTTACTTGTACCGATGTACTTTGTTCGCTCATTTCATTACCCAAATAATTATACTTTAAATCAAAACAGCTCTAAGGCTAACCGGCCTATCGATGAAAAAACCTCTAGGATTGGTCCATGGCTTTCAGGCGTGCGAGTATAGATTCCAGTTTCGATTTGGCATCTTTATTCTTATCCATCAATTGCTTGCGTTCGCTTTGCCAGGAATTCTTCCCAGTTTTCAAGATTTGATTTTCGCGCTTCATGTCAGCGCAGAGGTCGATAAGGTCATCGACTTTCTCGCTCAATGTTTGGAATCTGTCATCGCTCATCTTGCAGTTTCTCTTATTACTATCTGGCATTCCTAACGGGAGTTAATTCTCAATACCCGCAACGCACTATTGGCGTTAGTTTAGGATTTACATTAACAATCCCCTAACTATAGAGCCGAGTTGAAAGGGGGTCAATAATAGAATTGTAAAGATTGGTACTTGGTTCCCTTACAAGACAGCTATATGCTTGGGCGCTGAATTTAAATACAGTTATCTGAGGTTGAAATGAGCAGTAAATACCGTGAAATGAAGCTCCGTCGCAAGGAGCTAATGGCACAGATGGAACCGAATAGCATAGCGCTGCTGGCGTCGGCGCCACCGCATATACGCAATGGCGATGCCGAATACCTGTATCGACAAAATAGCGATTTCTACTATCTGACAGGATTCTCTGAGGAACATGCCTTCTTGGCTTTGATGCCGGGGCGCAAGCAGGGCGAAGCCGTGCTGTTCTGTCAGGAAAAGGATAAACAGAAAGAGCTCTGGACTGGCATTCTTATGGGCCCCGACGCGGCCTATGAGGAATTAGGAATCGATGATGCATTTCCAATCAGTGATATCGATGACATCTTGCCGGGCCTGATCGAAGGGCGTGATCGCGTGTACTACTCAATGGGCAAAGATGACCAATTCGATAATCAGGTAATGGACTGGGTCAAAGTTATTCGAAACAAAGCCAAGATGGGAGCGCATCCACCGGGGGAGTTTCTCGTGCTCGACCATCTGCTGCATGAATTACGATTATTCAAGAGTGCTGGCGAAATTAAATTAATGGAAAAAGCGGCGAACATTTCAGCCCAGGGCCATAAGGCTGCCATGGCTTGTTGCAAGCCGGGAATTAAAGAATACGAGATGGAGGCGGAGCTGCTTTATGCTTTTACTCGAAACGGGAGTCGAGCGCCAGCATACAATTCGATAGTCGCGGCGGGAGAGAATGCCTGCATCCTGCATTACAGCGCCAACGATGCTGAGGTAAAAGAGGGCGATCTGGTACTTATAGACGCAGGTTGTGAATACGGATACTACGCCTCTGATATCACGCGCACATTTCCTGCCACGGGAAAATTTTCTCCAGAGCAAAAAGCCATCTATGAAATCGTGTTGGCTGCGCAGGATGCCGCGATCGAAGCAGTTGCGCCTGGCGTCTCTTGGGATGAACCACATAAGGCTTCGGTTAAAGTTATAACGCAGGGCTTGGTAAAACTAGGGCTGTTGAAAGGGAAGCTGAGCCAGCTCATCAAGGCCGAGGCCTATCGCGATTTCTACATGCACCGTGTGGGTCATTGGATTGGTATGGATGTACACGATGTTGGAGACTATAAGATAGACGATCACTGGCGACTGCTTGAGCCAGGCATGGTGACGACCATAGAGCCTGGCATCTACATCTCGCCAGGAAACAAGAAAGTTGAGAAACGCTGGCGCGGAATCGGTGTTCGAATTGAAGACGATGTGTTGGTTACCAAACAGGGAAACAAGATCTTAAGCAAGGGAATTCCAAAGACAGTAGAAGAAATAGAGTCATTTATGTCGAGCGCATGCAAATAACGAGGCCAGATAAATTCTATGATCTTGTCGTGGTGGGCGGTGGCATGGTGGGTGCAAGTTTTTGCTGTGCATTAGAACAGGCGCTGGGCGAGACATCTCTCTCTATCTTGGTTATAGAAGCAATTCCGCCAAACGCTAATTCGGCGAAGAAATCCAGCTTCGATGCAAGATCTACCGCTCTTTCGTTTGGTTCGCGAAAATTCTTCGAAGGCATCGATTTATGGCAAACGCTAGGTGATGCTGTTTCTGCTATCCATGAGATTCAGGTTTCTGATCGCGGACGCCTGGGCTGCGTTGAAATCAATGCGGATGAGCAGGGCGTAGAAGCCCTTGGTTATGTGGTTGAGAATAAACGGCTAGGTCAGGTTCTCAATGCAAGATTGAATGAATCGAAAAAGATAAATCTGCTGTGTCCCGCGCTAGTGTCTTCCGTCAAGGCAACTGAGAAAGGTATGCAGCTTGGCCTTACTCACGGCGATACCGAAACAATAATTGATGCTTCTCTCGTCGTGCTGGCAGACGGAGGTAAGTCTCATGTATGTGAGCAGCTAGGCATTGCACGCTCAATCGAACGTTATGATCAGCATGCACTCATAGCAAATATTGTTCTCGAGAAGCCACATGAGCACATCGCATTCGAAAGATTCACAGACACTGGGCCACTTGCCGTTTTGCCACTTAAATCTATAGAGGGTAAGAATAGAGGATCTCTGGTGTGGACATTGTCAGTTGAACAGGCGGCGCAGTATGCAGAACTGGAAGAAGAGGAACTGCTTCCTCTACTGCAAGAACGCTTCGGATATAAGCTTGGGAAAATTCTTGAGATCGGCGAGACGTTTGTGTATCCATTAAGCCTCAGCCTCGCGAAGGAACAGGTGCGACCGGGCTTGGCGCTACTGGGTAATGTTGCACATACACTCCATCCAGTCGCTGGACAGGGACTGAATCTGGCTCTGAGAGATGCACGAGCTTTGGTCGATGTACTGATGAGCGCGCAGCAGCACGGCTTAGGCTTGGGCGAGGTGAATGTACTGCTGGAATACGTGGCGGGTCAGGAAGCAGATCAGGCAACAACCACTCAATTTACTCACAACATAACCAAGCTGTTTTCCAGTAACAATGAGGCGAAGGTTTGGCTGCGAAAGTTTGGTTTGGTTGCGATCGAGATATTACCAACGTTGCGCCGCTCTCTAGCCGAGCGCGCAATGGGCTTGAGTAAGAGCAGATAAAAAATAGTCCATCCGTGGACTTCAAAGGTAAGGTTAGTTACCGAGAACTTGGGTCCATTTGAAATACTATGCGATGACGTACGTCGTAGGTTTCAATAGTTTGTCCATTGTTCATCGCAGGAGAATATTTCCACCTACGGATTGCCTGTAGTGCGGCTCTGTCGAAAACTCCTTCGGGCTCTGCGGTTATAACTACAAGGTTGATGACGCTGCCGAACCTTCCCACAGTGAATGAGAGCTCCACGAACCCTTCCAGCCCTCGTTGTAATGCTCGGCTCGGGTAGTTCGGTGTTGTGCGTATCAGCGGGGTCATGATGTTGTTCGTCATCGGCAATAGGCCCTCTTTCGATGCATCGAGAGGAGGCTTTTCTGGAACTAGGCGAATTATTGGCCCTGTGGGAAAGTCAGTGTTTCTAGTAGGCTTGCTCACGAGCCGAATCTTTTCTTTCTCGATTGGTTCGGGCCTTTCTTCCTCTATGACGAGATAAGGTGGGAAATCCGGTACCGTAGAATCCAGTATTCGGACTGCATTAATAGTCTGTGGCGTATCCGATTCTGACTTAATTAGAAACTGCATAAAATAGAACAATAGAAAGGTAATCAGTGCTGCCAAGAGTACTGAGGCATTGAGTTTGATGGAATTTTGGGCAATAGCTGGCATCGTCGCTTCTCCTTATCTCGGTGCGTTTAGGTGGCTTTACTTTTGGGCTTGCTCCGAATTATCTAAATTCGGCCATTAGGTAATTATGCTCTTTGGAATCGCTCGGGAAAAATGACACGGAAATAATTGAGCTTCTAGTTTGAAGGGAGTTGGCTAATTTGGATTGCTGAAGATCGATGGTCAGCGCCGACAAGGGTGCCACGAGTACGGCTGCGAAAAAGAGGCTAGGCAAAATATTGCTGGTGTCACTGCTGCGCCCGTTAACCTCTTGCTTCAATATGTGTTTGATGCGATGAGACAAACTGGACTGGATTCCTAGCAGAGCTGGTGCTACTAGTGCACTCTGCGAATTAAAAGAATTAGCAAGCGTTAGCAGATTCTGTGCATAGGACAATGGAGAGCCTGAGTTTTCCACGGCCACATCATCACAGGCCTTCTCGGCTTCAATAAGCAATTCTCTGTGAGTCAGCCAAACAAGTGGATTGATCCAATAGAGACTGATGGCGATTCTTGCGACTATTTGTAGAACCCAGTCTCCTCACTGTAGGTGCCCTAACTCATGACTGATGGCTTGCTGTAGCAGTTCTTCACTCCAGCCGTAAGCCGCCAACGGGAAGATAAGTTTGTGGCGCCATATTCCCCAAGTTAACGGTGAGGAAATTTTTGGACTTACTAGTAGCTCGATGGGCCGATTACATCCGTTAATCTGCTGTAACTATTGCAGCTTCTGTAGAGCTATCTCGTGTTTGAATGGTCTAGCAAATCGAGTGAGGATAATGACTTTCAAAATTCCTGAAACCAGGTAACAAATAAACAGATCACATACTAGTAGATAGCCTATGCCCAAGCCTAAAAGGCTAGCGGCTATAGAATCGATTTGTGTGGAGAAGTTTGCAGGTGATTGTATGCTCCCCGCGGAGCTCACTATGGCTGCTTCATAACACAGTGAGAGTGATATCTTCGGGATTATCTCATGGAAAAGTGGGAGCAGGATCAGAGCCGCAAAAGCCATCATCCAGATGATGCTCTTTGTAGAAGGGGTGAGGCATCTTTCTCTAATAAGAAATTGTATTGCGAACGCCACTAACAGAACCAATGTGGACTTAAGGCTAAGATCAATAAGGAAGAACAGCAGCGTGTGTTGTTGTTCGAGTATATTGAGTGCAGCGATTACTGAAAGCGCTGTCATTATTATTCTCCGACTCTTTTTCCTTTCCGGCTGTTGCTACCTGCCTTTCGTCCTTCCTAGTTAGTGGTGTTTACTTCTTCAGTTTTTCTGTTTTTGCTTTTTCTAGAAGTTTATTAAGTTCGTCCAATTCCTTTTCGGTAACCCTATCTTTGTTCAGATCCAGCAGTGTGCTCATGGCTTGTGATGCGGAGCCTTCAAAGAATGTCTTTAGAAGTCGCTGTAGAGCCGATTCTCTGGCCTGTTGGTGATCGATCAGAGGATAGTAGACGTATTTCAAATCTCGCTCACGGTGCGCAAGAAAGCCCTTGGTCTCGAGCTTGTTCATAGTAGCTCTGATCGCGGAATAGCCCGGAGGATTGGGGAGGTGAGCCTCCATGTCCTTGGCAGAAGCCTCGCCCAGTTCATAGACGATATCCATGATTTGACGTTCGCGGCGGCTGAGCTGTGAAGACAATGGCATTGGGCTCTCCCTTGGGAGATTAAGTGATTAAGTAGGTGTTATAAAAATAGCACTATGCGATAAAAATAGCATCTACTGATCAAAAGTCAAGCAGGGTCGTTATCGCCTTGAATCGAAGAGCGAGGGAGGGATTATTAGTCTTTTAAATCAGTGTGTTAGAGCTGGCTGCGAATTGCCTCAATGCGACTGCGATTTGCACCCATATCGCTATAGCCGACGCGCGAGGCGGACCTGACTTGGGTTGTATTGCTCGCCGCATCGTACAAGAACTCTACATCATCAACATAGCCCATGAGGCTGCTGGTGAACTCTGCGTAGAGGTAATCGCTCGACTGCTCAACAATATTGGCTCCATCCATTGCGATGAGTACCTGCTGAATCTGGTTCAGGTTCCCGTCTAAGGCTGCGATTGAGTGTTCCTCGCTGCTTTCATAACTCGATACGCAGTTCGGTGATTCAGGACAGGCAATTAGTCTGCCATCCCTAATGCCAATATTCTGCGGCGCCTCTCCTGCACAGGCGGTGAGAAAGGGGAGCATGGCGAGTAGTGATTTTTTCATAATTCGAATTCTCTAGTTTCAATTTTTTAGGCGGCCGCGGGAACATGTTGAGCCGCGGATGCTAATAAGTAAGCCCTTAACCTATGACCGTCATACCCAACCATTCGGCTATCAGGGCGGGTTTGTCTTGGCCTTCAATGTCAATGGTCACATTGTGCTTGATCAAATAGTGATTGGGTTTCTTCTCCTCGCAGCTGACCAATTGGAACCGAGCGCGAATCTTACTGCCAACTTTTACAGGATTTATGAAGCGTACCTTGTCCAATCCGTAGTTGATCCCCATTACCGCGTTTTCGAGCTTGATTCCGCCATTTTCTGCGCTAAGCATACTCATCAGTGAAAGCGTGAGAAAGCCGTGGGCAATCGTGGTACCGAACGGAGTCTGCGCGGCTCGCTCCGGATCGATATGGATATACTGAAAATCGCCAGTCGCTTCGGCAAACTTGTTAATTCTATCCTGATCTATTTCAATCCAATCGGTGACCCCAACTTCCTGGCCTAGATAATTATTGATCTGATCGGCGTTGACAATATTGCTCATTTTGAATCTCCACTCTTGATACGGGCTCTGCAAATCACCACAAGCGCAGCAGTCTAGCAGTAAATGCGAAATCCCGATACCAAGGGCCTTAGACTCGATCAGAGGCCCCTAGTGAATAAGGCACGCAGAGCCTATAATGGACCGCATGTCTGATGCCCAAATCAATGAGTTCGATATAGTCATAGCCGGCGCGGGAATGGTTGGGGCAAGTCTTGCTTGCTTACTTGCCGAGTCTTCGCTGCGTATCGCACTGATAGACCGCAATCCTCTTGTCCAAAATAAGGACAATGAAAGCGCAGAGATTCATAGTGACAAATTTGACCCCCGGGTCAGCGCAATCAGCCAGGCATCGCAGCAACTCTTTCAGCAGCTTGGAGTCTGGGAGGACATGAAAGCGGCGCGTGTTTGTAATTACGGTGCAATGGAAGTCTGGGACGCAGAGGGAACCGGTTCGATTGAATTTTCTGCAGCTGAAATCAATCAACCTGAACTAGGTAACATTGTAGAAAACTCGATCATCATTGCAGCGCTACACAAGCGAATTGCGCAGCTTGAAAATATATTCCCAATAACGCCATTCTCCATAGAGTCCTTCGAGCACATTGAGCGTCAAGATGGCTCAATCGTAAAACTGAATGCCGGCGATGGGCAGGCAATTCGAGCACCTTTGGTCATCGCTGCGGACGGTGCAAACTCAAAGCTAAGACAGCTGGCCAATTTCGAATGCCGAGAATGGGACTACGAACAGCACGCGCTGGTAACTACGGTGCGTACACAGCTGCCACATAACAACACTGCGCTGCAGCGTTTCATGGAAACAGGCCCGCTCGCCTTCTTGCCGCTGCGTGCGGCGTCAGAAGATGACGCACAGCAATTCTGTTCCATCGTTTGGTCGATGCTGCCGGATCAGGCAGAACGAGCTATGTCTTTGAGTGAGGATGAATTCAATGCAGAACTTGCGGCGGCGTTAGAATCTAAGCTCGGCGCTATTGAGTGGAGCGACAAACGTTTCGTCTTTCCCCTCAGACAACGTCATGCCCTGAATTATGTGAAGGAAAGTATTGTGCTTGTGGGTGATGCTGCCCACACGATTCATCCTTTAGCCGGCCAAGGTGTGAATCTGGGCCTGTTGGATGCGAAGGCTTTGGCAGAAGAATTGCAACGAGGTATCGAAGCAGGTCGATCTGTCGCTGACCCCACCGTATTGCTTCGTTACCAGCGTAGGCGTAAGGGCAACAATCTCTCGATGATGTGGTTGATGGAAGGGTTCAAGCGGCTTTTCGCACAGCAAAATCTCAGTATACGTTGGTTACGTAACATCGGAATGAACGCAGCAGATAAGATGACGCCGATCAAAAACCAAATGATACGCAAGGCGATGGGACTCGATAGTTAGGGAGCCTCTGAATTTTGCACACTAGTGCTTGCCCTTTCCGCGTGAACTACTAAGCATGCCAGCAATCATTATTTGCACATGATCCTCTATTAGTTTTTCCACCTGTGCATTATCAGTCAAACTACATTTATCAGGCCAGTTCTGATGACTAACAGCGGCGCTTATTAAGCCGGAATTTCTCAGAGTTACAATCCCATGCAACTGTGTCTATACTAAAAGTTTCGCGTTCACGACTTCTTCTTCACTGCACTGCAATTGATACTTCTCATGTATCGCGAAAACAAGGCTTCGTGCTCTAACTATGCAGCGGCAGGATACATCCACAATTTCATCGGTCGACCATTGAATGGAAATGGAAGAGCTAAAGATGAATTGAAGTTGAGGTAGAAATTCTCGGGAAAAATGGAAAAAGGCCAAGCACATTTCTACCAGAGCCTTTTCAGGGTTCTCAGCTTCTTTGCAATTGTGTGCAAAAATCTATTCAAGTTTTGAAAAATGCGAATTTTTATAGCGAGTAGAAGCGCATCCTTGTCGGCGAAATGGTTGTAAACTGCCGAAGGCGTAATACCAACTTCTTTAGAAAGTGCACGTAGGGATATCTTCTCGCATTGATTGTTCTCGATGTGATTCTGAGCCGCCGTTAGCAAGGCCTCTTTGACATTGCCGTGATGATAATTAGAGCCTGACTTCGGCGTATCGATTAGCATCATTTCCTCCAAAGAATTAGATTTGAAAGTTGTAGCGCAAATGGATTTGTAAGATATCGTTGTTGCGGAAATTGTAGAAAATGGAATTTCGATTACTGCCATAGTCTGCCCATAGCAGCCCCACCTCCACACTGTCGGACCAGTTATAGTCTACCGAGACTCTGCTGACCTGGCCCGCTTGGTTTGCCAATTCATTGCGTACTGCCACTACAGTCAGTTTTTCATTCAGGGCAGTCCAGTAAAGCCGCGCGCCAAAACTAGTTTGGTTCTCTTCAGCATACATAAATTCATCATGATTCTTAGTTCGTATACTATCCAGCTCGAAGGTCAGTAGCAGGTTTCTGAACCCGTTGTGCTGAACTCCGAATACGGACAGGACCTGATCTTTCTCATCTCATCCACCAAGCTGTCGAAATATCGAGTCTCGATTAGGAATCACTGCCTTATCTAGGTGTAGACCTAGCTCGCCAAAATACAGCTAGGACCCGTCTGCCCAATTCGCAGCCACACCGAATGCACGCATGCGATTCTGACCGTACTGAAATCGCGGACTTGCCGAGCTCGCGGCAGTTATTTCTTCTAGGCTCAAAGTATTGTTATTGAATTCGCCGGCGACGAACTGCAGGTCCCCCTGAGACAGGTGAGTGGAGGCGCTGAAAAAATACTCCTCCTCGACGTCGGGAGAGTCTCTCTCGATAGTTATACCCGCTTGGCGCAAGGCTACAAACTGATCGAATTCATCGCCAATAGGCGCCGTATAATTTTTGTTGGCACGGTGCGTGACTACGCCATCGAAGATCCATTGGCCAGTGCTGTAGCTAAGCAGCGCTGCCGGAACTTGCAGGCGAATATCTTCAAGGTCTTGTTGCGCAAAGGTGTACTGGTCTTCGGTATTGATTAGATCGGTAACCCGAGAATATTCAGCCAGCCCCCATGCAAGTATCTGATTGCCTAATTTGAAATAGAAACCATTGTTGTACTGCTTCTCAATATAGAAGTCTCGGACTTCGAAACGGTTGCGGAATTCGTTTGTCTCGTCAGAGCTGTAGTCGATGCCTCATGTGAGCCGCGTAAAGTTAACACCATCAATATAATTATCTAGATTCCAAATTCAAAAAACTCTATATATAAGAATTTCTTATGAAGATTTCTTAAAGTCAGTCGATACTACTTTTGTGCGAAAATTCGGACCAAATCGGAGTCTGAGCACCTCAGGGAGTAGTCATAGTATGTCAAAGGAATCTAATTTCCCGTTCGATCTGGACCTCAGTACTTTAGATACAAGCAGTATTACTAATATTCTGGGCGATATTGAAATGCATATGCCTCTCATGGAAAGTGAGGGTGATGTAACGCAATTACTGCAGGTGAAGGATTTTTTTGAGTCTGAACTTAAGATCGAGCGCCGCCTCCACTGAGCCACTGAACACCCGTAAAATAGCCTTATAGAGCGGTTTTTCGACTCGTCGAATAACTGTGTACTCCCCACCGTGCTTGGTTTATGCTCCTATGCCCTATATTTAAAACTTATCTTTAAAAATAAGTGCTTTTGGAGAGATTTCCAGCTTAAAGCCACATTT
Organism: uncultured Gammaproteobacteria bacterium; assembly: GCA_913058275.1. GTDB lineage: Bacteria > Pseudomonadota > Gammaproteobacteria > Pseudomonadales > Pseudohongiellaceae > UBA9145. Next base: position 16,499 of record CAJXQP010000017.1, read on the forward strand.
GAAGATACTCGGTAGGATCAACACTAGGAACTCACACAAAAGGGTGATTATTATGAAATCCGTATTATCTTTGCTCGCAGTATGCAGCTTGGTTTGCAGCAGCGCCCAGGCGCTAGATATGGCCGCTCTCGAAAGAGCGATGGCAAACTCCGATCGTCCAGCGGCTGATAAAGAAAGAGACGCCAGCCGGCAGGCTCCAGCGGTCTTGAATGCTCTTGGTTTGGAAGCAGGAATGACTGTGCTGGATATCAATGCATCCGGTGGCTGGTACACAGAAGTGCTGTCTTACGCAGTAGGCCCTAACGGTAAGGTGCTTATGCAGAATCGTCCAGAAGGACGTGCCGCTGAAGCCGCGACGGCCAGAGCTGGTCGTTTGTCAAATGTGGATGAGTGGCTGACACCAATTTCTGATATCTCAGCGAACTCGGTGGACTTTGCAATCACAGCATTGAACTTCCATGATTTTCACAATTCCGACCCAGCGGCTGCTCAAGGCATTCTAGCTCAGGTAATGGGCGCGCTGAAATCCGGTGGAATATTAGCTGTGATAGACCACGAAGGCACGTACGGCGCCGACAATCAAACTCTGCATAGAATCGCATTCGAAGATGCTGTTAAGGCAGTGCTTGAATCTGGCTTCGCACTGGCAGGTGTTAGTGACGTGCTAAACAACGATGCAGATGGCCATTCGGTTGGTCCATTCGATCCATCGTTGGAACGCAATACTGATCGCATCGTGCTTAAATTTATGAAGTTGTAAATTAGTTAGCTATTGATATGTAGATTCAATAGTCCGAAACTTTACTAGTTTATAGCAAGATAAAAAGTGAAGGGTCTTGGTGCTAACTAAGGCCCTTTTTTTATACCTAGTTCGAATTTAAAGTACTGAGCATAGTTTGGAAAAGCAAGATCCTCAAAACCCTATTAAGAAATTCCTTTCGGTATTTCAATATAGCGGAGTCGCCCTAAAGATCGTCTGGAGTACCAGTGCGAAGCTCACGATCGCCATGGCACTGACGACCCTGGTGTCGGGCTTCCTCCCAGCGTTGATTGCTTCTGTGGGCGGCCTATTCGTCGACGTAGTTTCCAATGCCTTTCAAGATGATGGCAGCAACGCAGAGCAATTGCGCAGTGATGCACTTTACTATGTGTTTCTGGAAGCTGGCTTAGTTGTTTTGATGACCGGTGCGCAACGGATCAGCACGATTTGCCAATCCATATTGCAAGTATTGTTGGGCAATAAAATCAACGTAATGATTCTTGAAAAGGCTCTTACTCTCGAGCTAGCTCACTTCGAAGATGCGGAGTATTACGACAAGCTTGTGCGTGCTCGTCGTGAAGCATCCAGTAGACCGCTTAGCCTCGTTATAAAAACGTTCGATCTATTCAGGGATGTCATTGCCCTTACTACAATTGGTATATGGCTTTTTCAATTCTCTCCTTATGCAGTATTATTACTTGGCCTAGCTGGAGTTCCTGCATTTCTTGCTGAGGCGAAATTTTCAGGTGAGGCGTTTCGGATACACCGCAGGCGTTCAGCCGAACGACGCATGCAGATCTATCTAGAAATGGTACTGACGCGCGAAGATGGAGTTAAGGAAGTAAAGCTCTTGCAGTTGGGTAGGTTGTTCCTAGAGCGCTACGTCGATATCTTTCGCAACATCTATAAAGAAGATCGATCTCTGGTTTTAAGAAGAGGTTTCTGGGGATATATTTTAGGCCTGTTTGCCAGCGCGGCGTTCTATTTCGCCTATGGTTGGGTAGGCTTTGCTGCCATTGCTGGCGCCATCACTATCGGGCAGATGACGATGTACATCGCACAGTTCCGCCTTGGACAGAATTCCGTTACAAACAGCCTGACCTCGATAAATGGTATGTATGAAGACAATCTCTATCTGTCGAATCTTACTGAATTCTTGGAGCACAAGGTTCCGGAGCATACGGGAGATAAGACGCAGGGTCCTGACCCCGCCGATGGAATTCGCTTCGAGAATGTTAGTTTTTCCTATCCCGGCGCGCAGACGCCTGCCTTGAACTGCGTCAATTTGCATATCATCCCTGGCGAGAGTCTAGCGATCGTAGGTGAGAATGGTAGTGGCAAGACCACGCTGATTAAATTGCTTACTCGCCTGTATGCTCCAACCGAGGGGCGAATACTCGTCGATGGATTGGATCTGCAAGAGTGGGATCTTGATACCATCCGTGAAAAGATTGGGGTGATATTTCAGGACTTTGCTCGTTACCAATTGATTGTTGGCGAGAATATTGGAATTGGCGATGTTGATAGCATCGGTGAAGACGATCAAATTTCCGAAGCGGCACGCAAGGGTATGGCTGAGGAATTCGTGAAAGACCTGCCACGCAAATACCAGACACAACTCGGCACTTGGTTCAAGGATGGGCAGGAGTTGTCCGGCGGTCAGTGGCAAAAAATCGCGTTGTCTCGCGCCTTCATGCGCAGCAAAGCGGACATATTGATTCTGGATGAGCCTACGGCGGCTATCGATGCACGAGCCGAAGCTGAAATTTTTGCGCACTTTGGTGATCTAACCGACAATCGAATTTCAATTATTATTTCTCATCGATTCTCAACTGTACGCATGGCTAATCATATTATCGTACTAGAGAAGGCGAAGATTATGGAGCAGGGCAGCCATCAACAGTTACTTGATCTCGATGGGCAGTACGCTACCCTGTTTAATCTGCAAGCAAAGGGTTATCAATAGACGTGGAATGCCCATTCCTCTATCTCTTCGTTGGCTTTCTCGCCTGTTTACTAGGCACTATTCCATTCGGGCCGATCAATCTGGCGGTAGTAAAGACAACTGTCGACTATGACCGCCGAAGTGGTATCGAGATTGCATTCGCTGCCTCAATAATAGAGAGCCTGCAGGCGTTAATTGCCATATGCTTCGGTGCGCTAATTAGCTCTTTCCTCGATGCAAATGTCTCCGTTAAATTTTTCTTAGCATTTATTTTTATAGCCTTGGCCATTTTCATATTTACCCGTAAACCAGAACCAGAACTAACTCTGAAAAAGCAACAAAGTAGGCCGCTATCATTTTTTCGAAAAGGGCTAATAATTGCGGGGCTGAATCCCCAGGCCGTACCATTTTGGGTCTTCGCATTAGCGGCAATCAGTCAGTACTTCGAGTTTCAATATATGGGCCTGACACTGGCCGGGTTTCTGCTTGGAGTATTCATTGGCAAGTTGGTCGCGTTGTACGGCTTTGTTGTAGCGAGCACTTATTTGAAAACCCGCCTACAAGAAAGCAGTACTTTGGTTAATCGCTTGCTGGCAGTTATATTGCTATTTATTGGTTTAAATCAGGGATGGAACGCGGTAAATTCTTTATTAGTCTGACAAGAGTTTCTTATCAAGAGTATGCCTAAATCTAAGCAGCCCAATGAGAATACCCCTACAAGCCCAGATCCAGTGAAGCTTGGGAAGGATCTGCGTGGCATCGTCAGAGCGCGAATTCGCCTCGCTGTCTGCTTCTGGACTTTACCTGTGTACGTCCTAGCGATCTGGGTATTGCTTAACAATGGCCACAGCATCGACTCTATGATGTGGATCTATATGGCTGTCTACGCTGGCTTTGCGATCGACATGTCGATGAGAAACTGTCCAAGCTGTCATAAACAATTTTATGTGAAGAGCATATTTCTGAATTTGCTAACCAAGCAATGCGTGCATTGCGGACAAGCATCGGCTCCTACTGAATTTTCCCCGAAAGACTAGAACCTGTCTCTTATACACATCTGACGCTGCCGACGAATAGAGAGG
>CAJXQP010000018.1 GCA_913058275.1 uncultured Gammaproteobacteria bacterium
CCTCTTCGCATTCTCTACAGGAATCAATTCCGCGAGGCGCCATCCAAGATCCCAGAGATTGTCATAGTCGATTATCAAGTTTTTCTGCTCGACTAGGGGGTGACTCTCCAGGTTTTGTAACAGTTGCGTCAGTGGAGTGAAATCATCATCGATGGGTATCGTCTGTTTACCCACGCTGTCGTTCTCAGAGAATGTAACATTGGCCGTCAATACTCCGCTGGGAGCCTGCCAGCAATCCTCGATATTGAATTTAGCACTACCTTCTACGGTTATTCCAAGCAGTCCATTCGGCAGTTGATTCCAATCAATGATATTTGCATAGGTTCCCGCACCGTGAATGGTTTGCTGGCTTCCAACTTGAGCAGTTTCCAACCCTTTCTTCAGTAAGCAGATACCGAAGCCCGTCTCTGTGCGCATGCACTGCGTAATCAGGTCAATGTAGCGCCGCTCGAATATTTGCATATCTAATCTGCCACCAGGGAACATAACCAGTTCTAGTGGGAAAAGTGGTATCTCTTGGGAATTACTCATAGAAATACTCAAAAACCAGAGGCCCCGGTAGGGCTGCGGTCTAAGACGCGCAGTAATTTCTCATGGATACCATCGAAACTGCCGTTGCTCATCACCACGATATTGTCACCTTTAATAGAATTCTCCTCTACGAATGAGACGATCTCATCAGTAGTAGAAAACGCATACCCTGGCACCTTACTATCGGCGACAAGTGCATTAAAATCGAGTCCCGACTTCTCTGGTTTCAGCCAGATAACCATATCTGCTTTCTGACAGGCTTCCACTAGCGGCTGCTGATGAATACCAAGGGCCATGGTATTCGAACGCGGCTCAATCACCGCAATCAAACGCGATTGACCAGACTCAGATTTCAGCTTCATGTGGATGCCCTGCAACGTGGCCATAATCGCCGTTGGATGATGAGCAAAGTCGTCATAGACCTTTACGCCCTCCACTTCGCCCCGCAATTCCATTCGCCGCTTCACACCTTTGTATGTCTGCAAGCCTTCTACCGCTGTAGCTACATCAATCCCTACATGATGAGCCGCTGCGATGGCAGCCATGCCATTCTTCACATTATGCACACCGGTAACATTCCACTCCACACGCGTGCGGCTAATTACTTCTCCGGTAGAACCCTGACCATATTTTGTTAATTCGAATTCCGAGCCCTGCCCGTTGAGGAGCTTGGCATTCCAGAAAACGCCGCCATTGGCAGCCAATTTCTTGCACACCTCTTCCGGAACAGCGATACCAAAGCGTTGTTTCGAGGTCCAATTGCCCATACGCAAGACCTTATCGATTGCTGCTTCGCCGTGGGGGACGATAAGCAGTCCATTACCTGGAACCGTTCTAATCAGATGATGAAACTGCCTCTGAATAGCCTCGAGGTTGTCGAAGATATCTGCGTGATCGAATTCAAGATTATTTAGGATAGTTGTTCTGGGCGCGTAGTGAACAAACTTGGACCGCTTGTCGAAGAAGGCACTATCGTACTCATCGGCCTCTACGACAAAGAACGCCGATTCACCAATGTCAGCTGAGCGCGGCAGATTGTTGGTTACACCACCGATAAGATAACCTGGCTTCATGCCCGCATTCTCGAGTATCCAAGTTAGCATGGCGCTAGTGCTGGTCTTGCCGTGCGTACCCGCGACTCCTAGCACCCACCTATCATGAAGCACATACTGTGACAGCCACTGCGGGCCTGAGGTGTAGTTCAGGCCCTCGTTCAAAACGTGCTCGACCGCTAGATTTCCACGAGAAAGCGCATTGCCAATTATCACCAGGTCTGGCTCTGGGTGAAGATGTTCTGGCCGAAACCCCTCCATCAAATCTATGCCCATCTCTTCCAATTGCGTACTCATTGGCGGATAGACATTGGCATCGCTGCCGCTAACGCGGTATCCAAGCTGTTTGGCAATTATGGCTAGGCTACCCATGAAGGTACCGCAGATACCTAAAATATGTACGTGCATTGAGATTCTCGCGCGGCTGGGCTCTTTATCAAGGTGCTGTTTATAGCACAAAACTTCGGTAGCATAGGAGTACTAAGCCACCACTGATCCCAATAATGCCAAACGAGCCTCAAAAATTCTGGAATTTCTCCCTTCAACTGTACGACCAAGAGGGTGTAGCCGCAGCATGCCTCGAGTTGCAAGATGCCTATCAGCTTGACGTGAACTTGATTCTCTTCTGTTTTTGGCACGGCCGCGCCTACGGAGAGGTAGATCAGGAGTTATTGCAAAATGCGATCGAGCTCTCGATAAGATGGAGCTCCAATGTAGTGCAGCCGCTGCGAGCCGCTCGCGCTTGGATGAAACTAAACCCGAATCCAGCTGAGCAATTCGATAGCCTGCGAGAGAGGATAAAAGCAGATGAATTGATGGCAGAGAAACTTCAAATCGAACAAATAGCCAGCTTAACAGCGGCATTTATTGACGGCCGGCAATGCGTACTTGGCTTTAATGACATCGGGAAAAACATCGATAGATTATTGGCTGCAGTAGAAATCGAGCAGGACGAGAAGATTACTAGCAAATTGGAAGTAATTCGAGGCGCAATTGAAGGATTGCCGTCTACCTAGAAAGTGTAGCTATTCGCCGCTACGAATAGCTACAGTGACAACTAAAGAGAAATCTTACTCTTCCAAGTCTTCGGATTCAGCTAAATCCGAAGACTTGGAAATAAAGCCGGCGGAAACTGCAAAAGCTATTGCACCCACCAACCATAAGAAACCATTGATTGTGGAACTTTCACTGTCGCTGGTAAACGACAAGAAGGAAAGTGAAAACCAGATCAATGCAACGATCCAGCAGAGTAATTTGGAGTACCTGACGAAGCTCGTACCTTGTGTAAGCATGACATCCTCACATCGGGGTATTGTTGTGTAAGTAAAGCTAGCACTGTCATTGACTGCCCTGTCAGTCAAGCCTGTAGCAGCCCAATCTGTAAACAGCTCGCAAAATATACCAAGATTTGCCCAGAATTTTACCGGCCTTGTTAATGGAGCAACACTAATGCGAATACTCCACCAACAAAGCATGCACAGCTAAGCTGCTGCCTTGGATCGCGATGACTTCCATTTATTGTTAGCCGAGCCTTTGTTGCCTGGCTTTCCATCCGCGGCGCCCTGTCTGCGGCGAGGCCGTTGATTGTTAGCCGGCCGCCTGCTGGGCTCGCTACTCTTGCTAGCGGGAGCTGGATTCGCCAAGGCAAATGCGTACTCTTCGCTATCTCCCCTAGGAACTGCAAATTTTATTAAACGTTCTATGTCACGTAGCTGCTTGCCCTCTTCACCACTAACCAGAGAAATCGCTAATCCGGTAGCTCCTGCCCTGCCAGTTCGGCCGATGCGATGTACATAATCCTCAGGTACATGCGGGAGGTCGAAGTTTATGACCCGCGCGAGTTGCTCAATATCAATACCGCGAGCGGCAATATCTGTCGCCACCAAGACCTGCACCCCACCCTGTTTGAAGTCGTGGAGAGCTTTTGTTCGCTGCGCCTGTGACTTATTGCCGTGGATGGCTGCGGCCTTTATGTTTTCTTTGATTAGTTTCTTCGCTAGGTTGTTTGCACCGTGTTTCGTACGGCTAAACACCAATGTCTGGTCATTGCTCGCCAACATCATTTCGATTAACAAGCTAGGCTTGCTGGCTTTGTCTACGTAATACATTTTCTGCGAAATAGCTTCGACTGTAGAGTTCCTCGGAGCGACATCGATCTCTACCGGCTTGTTACATATTGTCTTCGCTAGGACTCGGATGTCATCGGAGAATGTTGCAGAGAACATCAGGTTCTGCCGTTTTTTGGGAAGCAGCGCCATGATTTTCTTAATATCGCGAATAAAACCCATATCCAGCATTCGATCCGCCTCATCGAGAATCAACACTTCGACATCTCGAAAATCGATACACTTCTGCTGATACAGATCCAACAATCTGCCAGGTGTAGCAACTAGGATGTCGAGCCCTCGATTTAGCGTCTTCTTCTGCGGATTAATATTAACCCCACCAAAAACCACGCCATATCTAAGGTTCTCTTGCGCGCCATAGGTTTGGATGCTGTCTTCAATTTGAGCCGCCAATTCTCGAGTCGGAGTTAGTATCAGAGCACGAAAGCTATTTCTAGTTCGATTGGGACGTCCGCTTATCAGTTGCAACAAGGGCAATGTGAATCCGGCAGTCTTTCCCGTGCCAGTCTGTGCCGCAGCCATTACATCACGGCCGGCTAGAATCTCTGGAATAGCGCGCTCTTGAATTGGTGTTGGCGATGTGTAGCCAGTTTTTTTCACTGCTTGCAGCAGTGTGTCGGATAGTCCGAGTGTGTTAAATGTCATTCAAATTCTCTTAGTCAGTAAGTATGCCGAAGCATTGTATTTGTTCGAAACGAAAACACATCGCCCACTCCAGTGCACAGGAGGAAGCTCGATGATTTCTCGTTATGATTTTCCGAACTTTAAACTTTTTTTAAAATAGTTCTATTGCACGGATGTGCATTCGATAGCTAGTTCGTAGTTACTCACAACTTGACTGCGAGTAACCAGAATTGAGGTGGCGACTTTTAATTCGAGCCGGATCGAAATTCGATTCGCTCAATAGAAGTCTGCAGACTGCGATTTAACGCAGTAACGTGACCTTATCTAAGTATGATGCACCGTCTAGATCTAACTAAAACAGGCGTTAACGCTGAGTAGCCTTGTCTAAACGTGGCGGCACCTTAGCACAAATCGAGGAGGAGTATCGTTTTTTATTGCTAATTCAGGGGGATACAGGCTCTCACTAAGCCACTGCTCGCATCCTAGTCACAAGACCTAATAGAGAAAAAACCCACCATCAATCAGCAAACTATCCCCTGTGTGATAACTGCTAGCATCGCTCATAAGATAGGCTGCTATGCCTTCGAAATCAGACCTGTCTCCCCAGCGACGTGCAGGAATTCGCGGCAATATTGCATTCGCAAATTTCTCATTGGCGTAATTATCTTCGGTCATCGCGGTTTCTATGTGACCAGGCAGTACCGAGTTGGCAGTTACTCCCCACCGAGCATATTCGACCGCCAATCCCTGCATCATTGAGATTACGGCTCCCTTACTTGCCCCATAGGCTTCCACCCTCGCCATGCCCATTAACGCGCCTAGAGATGAAGTTGCAATGAGGCGACCACCAGGATCACCGGCTTCGGCACGCTGTTTCATATGCTTGGCAGCACAGCGCAGCGTATAGAACAAACCGTCTAGATTCACATCCATAACATGACGCCAATCTTCTGTAGAGAATTCTTCAAAACGGCCCGATTTAGCGACCCCTGCGTTGGCAAAACAGCCATCTACTCGTCCGAATACCTCTAGAGTCTCGGCAAAAGATTCCTCGACTGACGCCTCAACCGCCACATCACAGCACACGGCATGAACCTTCGTTCCGAATTCAGTGAGCTGTGCCAGAACTTCGCTATTTTTCTGGGCATTTCTTCCCCAGATACAAACATCTGCACCCTGCTTCGCAACACCTTCAGCAAAACCTAGGCCGATTCCGCCATTACCGCCGGTAATTAGGGCCACCTTGCCAGTTAAATCGAATAAATTTTTCGCCATTGTTTTTGCTCTCTTAAGTTCTAGGGCTTGAGTTCTTAGCCTTGTGTGCCCTGCCAGCGCTTAACTAGACCAGGATCTATATCAAAAAGATCTAACACTCTACCTACATGATGATCCACAAGGTCATCAACCGACTGTGGTTTTATATAGTGTGCTGGCATTGGAGGCGCCATGATCGCGCCATTGCGGCTCGCACGAAGGAGTAGTTCGCAGTGCCCAGTGTGCAAAGGTGTTTCTCTAGGCACTAAAACCAGCCGTCTTCGCTCTTTCAACATCACATCGGCGGCGCGCACCATAAGGGAGTCTGCGTAACAATTAGCGACTGCTGACAATGTCTTGATAGAGCAAGGAGCAATGATCATTCCGTCTGAACGAAATGAACCGCTCGCGATAGTGGCTCCTATATTTTTGTTCGAATGCACATGATCAGCCATCGCCTGCACATCTTTGGACGAGAACTCGGTTTCCACTGCGATGTTTAGCTTGGCAGAATCGGACATGACCAGATGTGTCTCTATGCCTGACTCCTGCTGCAAAACTTGTAGCAGCCGTATCCCATAGATAGCGCCGCTGGCTCCAGACATTCCAATTATCAATCTCACGAGTTTCACCTGTTCCGAATCGGGCTACGAATGTTGCATCAATCTATGAGATCTGGCAAGCAATTGAAGTACTATCTCACAGCTTGTAAACTGCCTCTTACTAGTACTCCGGCATCTACTGGCGCCTCCACAGATATAACAAGCGAACATAATCTATGAGCAAAGCTAACCTTTTCTACGCCCAATCGGGCGGGGTCACCTCCGTTATCAACGCTAGCGCCTGTGGCGTTATCGAAACAGCGCGGAAAAATAAAGACAAGATAGGAAAGGTGTATGCAGGACTTAATGGCATCGTCGGCGCCCTGAGAGAAGATCTCATCGACACCAGCAAAGAATCCAAGCAGGCGATTGCCGCACTTCGCACCACCCCTGCCGGTGCATTTGGTTCTTGTCGCTACAAGCTGAAATCTTATGCTGAGAACAAGCGTGAATACGAACGCTTAATGGAGGTGTTCGTCGCCCACAATATTCGCTATTTCCTCTACAACGGTGGCGGTGATTCACAGGACACTGCAAACAAGATATCTCAGCTCAGCCTCGAGAAGGGCTACCCAATTACCTGCATCGGCGTACCGAAGACAGTCGATAACGATTTGCCTATAACAGACAATTCCCCAGGATTCGGTTCTGTTGCGAAATACGTCGCCGTTTCTATCCGCGAGGCGGGTCTGGATGTTGCGTCCATGTGTGATTCATCAACTAAAATTTTTGTCATGGAAGTGATGGGTCGTCATGCAGGCTGGATCGCAGGTGCCGCCGGTTTGGCTACAGAGCAGGCAGGCGACGCGCCACATGTAATTCTTTTTCCAGAGATTGCGTTCAACAAGGAAAAATTTATCCGCAAAGTAAAATCTTGCGTCAGAAAATATGGCTACTGTGCCATCGTAGTTTCAGAAGGCGCACAGAACAAGGATGGGGCGTTTCTAGCAGATGCTGGCGGCAAGGACGCGTTTGGGCACGTTCAACTAGGCGGCGTCGCACCCTTCGTCGCAAAGATGATTAAGGATGAACTTGGCTATAAATACCATTGGGCGGTGGCCGATTACCTGCAGCGCGCAGCAAGACATATAGCCTCAGCAACTGATGTAGAACAGGCTTATGCCGTTGGTGAAGCAGCCGTTGAATTCGCATTGGCCGGCAAGAACGCTGTAATGCCGGCGATCGTTCGCGGTAAGGGCAAGAAGTACAGCTGGCGCATAGGTGAGGCAAAGCTGTCTGATGTTGCCAACATCGAGAAGAAGATGCCCAGAAACTATATCAGTCGCGACGGCTTTCATATCACCGATGCCGCGCGCGAATATCTCTCGCCACTGATTCAAGGCGAGGACTACCCCGAGTACAAGAACGGCATCCCGCAGTATGCGAGACTGAAGAAGCAGTTAGAGGCAAAGAAACTTCGGAAGTGGAAAGAGAGCTAGGGGGCGAGCCTATCGATGGACCAACTCGAACCACTCGATTGAAGGTAGCGAAAGCGGTCGTGCAAGCGATTTGCTCCACCCTGCCAGAATTCGATTTCCTTCGGCTCGACTCGATAGCCTCCCCAGAAGTCCGGAAGCGGAATCTCGCCGTTACTAAACTTTTGTTTCACAGACTCGAATTGATTCATGAGAAATGATCGCGACGTCAAGACGCGACTCTGCTGCGAGGCTATTGCCGCAATCTGACTTTCTTTTGGTCGGCTCGCAAAGTACTTGAGCGACTCTGCAGCACTCACTTTTACCGCCTTACCGCAGACCTTTACCTGTCGATCTATAGAATGCCAAGGGAAATGCAGGCTTATCTTGGGGTTTGTATCTAGCTCATCTGCCTTTCGACTACCGTAGTTTGTATAAAAAACAAAGCCGCTAGCATCGAAGTGTTTGAGCAATACGATGCGCTGGCTAGGTTGACCAATTGCCGAGACAGTAGCGATAGTCATCGCAGTAGGATCACCAATCCCTAGCTCGACAGCCTGCTGCATCCATAATGAAAACTGATCAATCGGATCTGCGGCGAGCTCATCGCGACTTAGGCCGCCACGCAAATACTCGCGGCGCAGTGATTCAAGATCCATAGTGAAGTCCAAGTGTTGTTTGTGGCCCGAAGGCGAGTACTAAAATGTGAAGGCCTGCAATGTTAGGGAGACTATCGAATGAAATTTCCGTATTCCCAAAGTTGCTGGCGCGGCGAACCCGTGACGTAGTAATAGGTTCCATGGCCATGTTTTTCATTGGCAAAGAACCGACCAACGTACTTCTGTCCACCCGGCCAGCGATAGGTACCCTCACCGTGATAGAAGTCGTCGAAGAATGTACCGCTATAGTTTTCGACATTCTCTTTCATCCAATACTCACTATGCTCGTTCTCTTGCCAACGCGCTAATCCGATGAAGTAAGAACCTTGGCCATTACGTTTGTCGTCTCGCCACTGGCCCATATACAACTTCCCATTTCCGTTCCAATGGTTACCGCGGCCGGAACGGATGCCCATGTCAAAATTGCCTTCATAGATGGACTTGGCGATAAAGGAGACAGGTATCTCGAGACGGCCCCTGCCGTTAAACTCGCCGTCTTTGAAATTTCCGAAATACTCACCCTTACCCCATTGTGTGGTGAGTTCCATCCTGCCTCTGCCCTCGGTGCAATCGCCTAGAACGCATTTTTCGGCAGTCACCCCCGCGAGAGATTGTGCAGTGAGTGGGGTCGAAGGCAGCGAAAGCACAAGGCCTGTCGCCAGCTGGAAAAGAAAAAATCGTCTAATATTCATAGGAATAACCACTTTTAGGGCTCAACTCGAAGAATCATCCATTGCCTGCAATTATAACGCTTCGCTGACAGTGCTCAAGTATTCTTCCAACGCCAAGAATCTAGCGCTATACGACCTTTCGTAGCACATTGAGAGGGCTGGTACTCACGACCTGGCGAGTAGAGTTCATGCCCAAACCAGCGATCAGCACCATGCCTAATAGCGGCCCAGCTACCAACACCCAGTAATGCACATTGAATTCCTGCTCAAACACCTCCTCCTGGAGATAGTAGAGACTTCCCTCGGCGCCGATGGTTGCGATGATTCCCGCTAAAGCACCAATACTCGCAAATTCTATCAAGAGACTACTAAGAATAAGCCTCTTCCCGGCACCTAGTGTGCGCAGTATCGCGTTCTCATGAAAACGCTCATCGAGTGTTGCGTTAACACAGGCCAATAACACAAGTGCGCCACACACGAGCACTAGCACCGAGATCAACTCGATAGCTGAAGTCACCTGAGCGATAATGTTCTGTATCTGCTCAATCAATGCATCGATCTCTATAACAACCATTGTAGGGAAGAGTCTAACCAAGTCATTGAGCAGTATCTTTTGGTCTCTCTCCATCAATGCCGTCGATATGAACGTCGCACCTAGATGATTGATCGTACCCGGTGAAAATATGATAAAGAAGTTCGGCTGCATATTGTCCCAGCGCACGCTGCGAAAACTGCTCACTTCTGCAAAGACAGTCTGTTGATTGATGTCGAACTCAACTCGATCGCCGATTTCTATATCTAGCCAGCCGGCGTACTCATCTTCGATAGACACATAGCCAGCATCGACAGCCTCTGGCCACCAAGCTCCGTCGGTAATTAAATTGTCAGGCGGCAAGTCATCGGCCCAGGTAACTTGGCGGCGACCTAGCCGGCCTTGAACCTGCCCCTGGCCTTGTTCTTCCGCCTCTTCGCTATTTCCCGTGGCTGCATCGAGTTCACTGCGCGCTTGATCGTAGCGGCTGCCTTCGTCCTCAGATTGAGCGTCTTCGGTAATGCTACTGCGCTCCTCATCTGCATTGAGCTCTTCTTCGGGCTCAGGTATTTCTCCATTTACCGAAATAACTCTAGCGCTGATTAGAGGATAAAACGCATTGCTGTCGACGCCGTTCTCAGCAAAGAAACTCTCGATCCCATTAATCTGGGATTCGGTTATGTTCATCATGAAATGGTTTGGAGTATTCTCGGGAAGCTGTCCCTGCCAGTCATCGATCAAATCTGTGCGGAGCAAGGTTAGAATTAACAGCGACATGATTGTCACGGAAAACACCATCACCTGCAGTACATTCTGTTTGCGTCGTCGCCGCGCCGCTGTCATAGCTAACTTCCAGGCACTGCCTGCCTTCATGCCAACTGATCCACTAGAGCGCAGCAATAGATATGATACCGCCGAGAGGAACAACGCAATACCTGCAACCGCAGTCACTAATACTGTCGTAAGCACCAGAGACTGGCTATACCAATACACAAGAAAAATAGTACCGCCAATACCGAAGACATAAGGCACGTTGGCACCAAATTTCTGCTGATCTAGATCTTTGCGCAATACGCGCAGCGGTGGCGTCGCGCGCAGAGCTAGCAAAGGCGGCAACGCGAATGAGAGCAAACATATGACAGCTGTTAGCGAACCAATAACGAAGGGTTCGAATCCGGCCGCTGGCAGATCTACCGTAATGACTGCCTGCAGAAGACGCAAAATCACATGATGTACCAGCCAGCCGAGAACGCAGCCGACAATGATAGAAATAAAAACTAGAACAGATTGTATGGCTAAATAGATTACGCCGATTTCGTTTGAGGTACAGCCAAAGGTCTTCAGAATCGCCACATAGTCATAGTGACGCTCGGCGTAGCGCTTGGCGGTCAATGCTATTGCTACGCCAGCAAGAAGCACTGCAAACAATGAGCCTAACAGAAGAAAACTCTCGGCCTTGTTTAGCGCGTCACTAATTTCTTCGCTCTCATCGCGCACATCTCGAATCCGATATTCACCCGGGTATTCCTCAGAGATCCATTCGGAAAACGAAGCCAGTGTTTCTAATTCTTCGCCTGCAAATAAGGCACGATAAGAAACTCGACTACCAACCTGCACTACATTGGTCTGCTCCACGTCATCCATGCTTAGCATAAGACGCGGGCCTGCATTGTCGAGCATACCGGCCTGTTGTCGATCCGGCTCGGCGATAATAATCTTACTAACAGTCAATTCTGCCTCACCAACGAACACAGAATCCCCCACATCGATATCGAGTGCAGACAGTGCTCTGGACTCTAACCACACTTCGCCTGGTGGCGGGCCACTCACGATTGGAAGCCCACGAATAAAAGGCTCATCAGCGATGATCACCTCACCACGCAGCGGGTATTCAGAGCTCACCGCTTTTGCTGCGACTAGCATATTGCCGGAATCGGAGAACGCCATGGAAGTGAATGAGAGGATACGCGCAGTGCGTAGGCCCAGAGATTCGGCATAGTCTAGAATAGCTTCCGGGGGTGGCTGACGGCTGATCAGCACCCTATCCGCTGCGAGAATGTTTGCGGATTCGAGTATCAGGGCTTTTTCCAATCGGTCTGTAAAAAGCGCTATGCCAGTTACTGAAGTTACTGCCATAACTAACGCGATAAACAACAGTCGAATTTCTCCACCGCGCCAGTCACGCCACAGCAATCGCAAGGCCAGGCCGAAGAGAGTCGAGAACGTTTTGTTACCACCGCTTTGCATTGTCACGGAGTTAGACACTCGCTGCTTCCTCTCTTCTAGCGCTGGTTTTCTCATCGCTTACCGCCTCACCTGCGACCAGCCTCACAATGCGATCACACTTCTGCGCGAGTCGCTCATCATGAGTGACGAGAATCAAGGTCGTTGCGAATTCGCGATTTAGATCAAACAGGAGTTCTACGATCTTTGCGCCTGTAGCTGTATCGAGATTTCCCGTGGGCTCATCGGCGAATAATATTCGCGCCTCGGTCGCGAAGGCGCGCGCGATAGCTACGCGTTGCTGCTCACCCCCGGAAAGTTGATTTGGATAATGATGTCCCCGCTCTTCCAGCCCCACCCTCAACAACAGCCGCTTGGCCTTCTCTTTCGCCTGTGCATCGCCCTTCAATTCGATGGGCAGCATCACGTTCTCTAACGCGGTAAGACTGGGCAGAAGCTGAAAAGACTGAAAGACGAATCCTACGAGTTTGCCACGCAATATGGCACGCTGCTCTTCATCCATAGCATTGAGACTCTGGCCGTCCAATATCACATCCCCAGAAGTTGCTGTGTCTAGACCGGCCATCAGGCCAAGCAGTGTAGACTTGCCGGATCCAGACGCGCCTACGATCGCTACGGCTTCTCCGGTATCTATATCGAGGCTGACTGATTTCAGAATAGCCAGCAGACCCTCGCTGGTATCTACACTCTTAGTTAGGTTTTCGATTCGGATCATGTACTCAAGGTCTCTTAGTGCTTGGTGTCAAACAGCGATTATAGTTCAATTTGGCGGTCCAGTATGGATTGCAATAGGCAATCGTCTCTATAGAATACAGACTCAACCGGATCACTTACGTTTTTACAGGTACCTACGCAAACGAGAGAGTACTGGTTTACCATATTATTCCACCCTATATGCTTTTGATGCGATGAGACCCCTTTTAATTCGACCATGCGTTTAACTCGACTATGCATTCTCTGCCTCAGCTGCTCGATCTATTTCAGCAGCTGGGCCGCAGATGAAGATATAACTCTTCTCGTCTATGGCGACAGCCTTAGCGCGTCCTATGGCATCGAGCAGGAACAGGGGTGGGTCAATCTTTTGAAGAGTAAACTGCGCTCGGAGAAATTACCGGTAGATGTAGTCAATGGCAGCGTGAGCGGCGAAACCACCACCGGTGGCTTAGCGCGACTACCCGCGATGTTAGACAGTTATCAACCGGAATTATTGATACTCGAGTTAGGCGGCAACGATGGCCTGCGCGGCTTACCGTTGGACCTCATGCGCGAGAATCTCGCATCGATGATTGATCTTGCAAAGGCGAGCGGCGCTGAGGTTATTCTTACTGGGATTCAGATTCCACCAAACTATGGACCCCGCTATACAGCTCCCTTCTTCGAAATCTACTCGGCTCTTGCCAAGCAGAAATTGCTTCCTCTAGTGCCGTTTCTGATTGATGGTATTCCACAGCAGCCTGAACTAATGCAGAACGATGGCATTCATCCGCGCGCGGAAGCTCAGTCGATGATCCTCGACAATGTATGGCTCATTCTCAAACCGCAACTCGAAATCCTGCTCAAGAAATAGATAGAAGAAATAGAGAAGTGAAAGGTGGCTAGAAGGTTGAACTGGGAATATGAAAAGTTGTGGCCCTAGAAGGAAAGCTGGATGTTGTCTACGCTATCCAGGTCGAAGCCCTTACCTTGATACCAGCGGCGCAGCCCTTCAGAATCGCCTTTGGCCTCTCCAAAGATAGACACTACCTGCTCGTCTTTACAGAATGCGATAACCTCATCTAACAGAGCAGAGCCAATACCCTCATTGCGGTAGTTCTGGCTAACCTCAATTATCTTTAGGCAATAGCTAACACCGGGAGCGGAATCATCGTTGGACGCTCGCCGAGAGACCGATCGTTGGTGATTGTTCTCCATACGGGAACTCAGCTGTGCGAACCCAATGGCATTGGACCCGCTGTATACGTATACATGGAAAAACAAACTCGAAGCCAAGCCACTGGGCTTAGTCACTCTCAAGTCATGTATGCCACATTGTAATTTCTGAAACATCTCACGATCCAATTGACTCTTGTCTAGAAGCTCTCATTTTTATTCAGATAGCCGCCCAATGCACTAGACCATAGAGGAAAGTGTGATGAGAGTCACACAAAAACGGTTAATTAAACCCGTTATTTACACGTTTTTTGCGGTGCTGGCTCAAGTGCAGTACCACAGACCTAGTTTACGTTTTTTGTATAACCGGCTTACTTTTCATGCGATAGAGCATGATAGCCGAGGCGATATTACACAGAGCTATCGCTAACAACGCAAGGTCGTAGTTACCAACCTGGTCGTAGTAGTAGGCGACCAATACAGGTCCCAATGCCGACATGCCAAAGGTAAATGGCATGGCTGTCGATCTTACCGAACCAAGATAACGTCGGCCGAAGAACGTGGCCCATATCACCTCTTGCAGGGGTAACAAACCTCCCCACCCAATACCCATTGACAGAAACCCAATATAGACTAGCAGGTCTAGTTGGTTTGCAACGCTGAAGACTATTAGCATCACCGCGCTACCAGTGACTGCCGCACCCACAGCAGCAAGCTTTCGCGGGCTGTAACGGTCGATGAGTATGCCCCAGAAGGGTTTACTCAGAAAAGCAGGCACTGACGCCAAGGAAATCATAGTGGAGGCAACAAGTCTCGAATAGCCCGCATCCGTCATCAGCGGAATCGTCTGAATCAGCATGACCGTAATTGAAATTTGAAATAAACCGAATGCCAGCACCAAGAAATAAAAGCTGGAGGTGCGCATCGCCTGCGAACGCGTCATGGAATTTTCGAAATCAGCCTTCGCTGCCGCGCCATGACCCTGCGACATCTCTTCCTCCGTTTTTCCATCCGGGTGTAAGCCATGATCTTCAGGGCTGCGCCGCATGATGAACGCCATAGGAAGCGTAAGCAGTCCCGCTGCTATACCCAACAGTTTCCATGAGGCACGCCAACCGAACTCATCTACCATCCAAGTCGATAACATCGGAAGTATGATGCCCGAAAGTGAGATCCCCATTCCTGCCAGAGCAACTGCTCTGCCTCGACGCTCGACAAACCATTTCCCTAGGGTCACATTGACCACCAAATTGCCGATCAGTGCTGCGCCCGCGGTGAGCATTAGCCCATTCAGCAACAACCATTGGCTGAGAGTAGTGATATTTCCAAGACTATAAGTCGCAGCAGATAGGACAAACGCGCCAGCAATAATGAAGCGACGTCCACCGTAACGATCAATATAAGAGCCAATCAAAAAGCCGGTACAGGCCAGAACAAGCTGTCCTATGGAACGGGATAGGCTGAATTCGGCTCGAGTCCAGCCAAACTCTTCGGTCATCGGAATGAGAAACGAACCTACGATGTAGTTCGACATGCCAACAGCAACGAATTGCGTGACGAATCCCGCCACGACGATCCAGTAACCATAGTAAATACGATTAGATGGGAGGTTTTCCTTCAAGCTTTCTTCCAACAGGTTTTAGGTGGAGCAGTGGTAAGTGCGTCTTACCATAGAGAGATCCGCGGAGCGCGCAGTCTAATCGAAGAGGGACTTATAGTATATAAAGAGTATGCGCACCAGACAAAGGTGCATTAATATGACACCTGACCCTTATTATTGAAAATCAAGGAAAACCGCTTAAAAATCTAATCTCTGCGCCGGTTCTCAGACACGCCACTGCGACCACCGCGCCCGCGTTGCACGTTAGTTCCTCTGGGCGACTGACGAGGCGACACTGCTGAGTGGTTGCTACGACCCTGATTCTCTAACTCGCGTGTGTTGGTATTCTGCTGAGACTGTCTTTCCAACACATTACTTCGGTGGTCAAAAGATGGAGCACTCTGCACACTACGCGAACCTCGATTGGGCAATGCCCCAGCGGGTTGATACCTCCCGCCTGGCTCAGTTCTTTGACCTTGACCACGACCACGACCCTGATCATCTCTGCCGTTCTGACGGCCGGACACGACGCCATCATTGTTGCCCTTAAAAACCGGAGGAATTGCATTCTGGCGACTGGGCACTATACGACCATTCGACCTAGGTTCTTGATCGCGCCGATCATAATCACTGTCATTGCCGCGACGTGGATCTAGCTCACGTGAACCCGAGTGACGCGAGCCAGTGTTTCGTGAACCATAGCTGTTTGAACCGTTGTGCGAACCATAGTTATGAGATCTATAGTTGCGCGAACCGTTTCGCGAACCATAGTTACTTGACCCATAGCTGCGTGAGCTAATGATTGATATGCCACTGTATGATGAATCATAAGCCGGGCCATAGCTCTGCCCACCTAAACCGGCATAATAAAACTCGTCGTTTAGGTTCGTGAACACATTGCTTAATAGGCTTACTTCACGATACAGATTCGGATCATGGTCGCGTCGATCGGCTGTAAAGAATGCTTGCTCCAGACGCTCATAGTCGCGCCGAACATCTTTGAACTGTGAGCGGATACGGGAATTGCTGCGATTGCGCCTTAGCGAATCCACGAGTTGTGAGGCCTCCCTGCTCAGAGTTACCGCACGTTGGCGAACGGAGCCATAGTGACGAGTGTAACGAAGATCGTCTGCGAGCTGATCACTAATCAATTCAATCTGGTTAGCCAGACGGGAGAGCTCGAAATGAGTAGCGAAGACAGTACTGGGCGCCAGAACCACTAGTACAGCGGCGATGCCTGCCCAGCGTGGAATGTTTACTAGCCTTAATAGCCTGCTTTTCATGACAGCCACTCCTTCACCAATAATCTCGATCTTGAATTAGGGTACCTATAGCAGTATAGGCCGCGGGACTGAACCCTAACTTAATGGAATTCTCCACTAAGAAGGCCGCATTGTGCGCCTTTAGTCGCGGCCAACTATAGCCAGGTACCTAGCTATCACCTCAGTAACACCCAATTGCAGGGATTCGACAACGAGTGCATGACCGATCGAAACTTCAAGAACATTGGGAATCTGCAGAAACTTAGCCAGATTTTGTAAGTCCAGATCGTGCCCTGCATTGATACCTATACCAAGCTGGTCCGCCCTTTGCGCCGTCGCACGATAGCGCTCGAAAACTGGCTCCTGCTCGGGCCCCGTGTAGTGACTCGCAAAGTCTTCGGTATAGAGCTCTATGCGATCTGCAGCTACGCCCTGCACGTGATCAACCATTTCAGGATTCGGGTCTAGGAATAAGCTACTGCGAATGCCGTTGTTACGAAGTTCACTCAATACCCGTTGCAACACAGACTGATTCTGAGGAATATTCCAACCATGATCGGAAGTCAGCTGCTCCGGAGAATCCGGCACGAGTGTGCATTGATCCGGGCGTACTTCTAACACCATCTTCATGAAGTCTTCAGAAGGATAGCCTTCTATATTGAATTCGACCTGCGGCTTGTCTTTTAGCATTTCGCTAAGCGCATAGACATCACGCTGGGTTATATGACGCTCGTCAGGGCGTGGATGCACCGTTATGCCCTTAACTCCCAGCGTGATCAGCTGCTCACTGAATGCAACTACAGAAGGAAATTCTCGGCCTCGAGAATTTCTCAACAGAGCAATCTTATTTACGTTAACGCTAAGTACTGTCACAACAATTCCTTAAAGCAGTTGTCGAACGGGAATCGAGTCGATACGAATCAACTAGATAAGAATTTAAGCAGTATCTTCTGCAAGGCCTGAGGTTTTTCTGCATGCAACCAATGCCCTGCGTCCATGAGTAGCTTTACCGATGCCGCAGGAAATAGTTCTTTGATCTGCGCTTCATGCTCGGGTTTTATATACGGTGACAAACTACCTTTTATAAATAAAACGGGTTTCAAAAAACTCATTGTCGCAATGAGTTCAGCCCGTAGATTAGCGTAGTTTTTCCTTATCGAGTCCTTATCTAGCCGCCACTCGAATGAACCTTCCTTATTACGCACTAAATTTGTTAGTAAAAATTTTCGCGTTGCTTCCTGGGGAATATAATCCTCGATAGTTACCTCAGCCTGGGTTCTGCTTTTGATCTCACCGAGTTTCACCGCATCCATCGCAGCCAACACATTCATGTGGCCGTCCGCATCCTCGGAATAGCTCACCGGCGCTATATCAACTATCACCAGCTTCTCTATCAGATCAGGAAAACTAAGCGCTAGCTGCATCGCAACTTTGCCTCCCATCGAATGCCCAACGATACAGCAAGATTCTAACCCTAAGCGAACAATCAACTGACGAACGTCCTCCGCCATTACTTGATAATCGAGCTGATCCGAATGCGGGGAGTCACCATGATTACGCAGATCGACCCCATAGACGGCGTACTGCTGAGCAAGCTGCTTACAATGCCACCCCCAGTTGCTAAGCCTGCCAAATAGACCATGCAGCACGAGCACAGGCGCGCCATTTTCTGAATACTGTCGGTAGTTTAACTCCATAGCGGCCAGGCCTAGGGCAGATCCTTAAGCAGCTCCAACACATCATCATGATGCGTCTTAGTCTTGAACTTATCCATAATATGCGCCAGGCGCCCCTGCTTATCGATAATAAAAGTTGTGCGCTTGATACCCATGTATTCGCGACCCATGAACTTCTTTAGTCCCCACACGCCGTATTTATCAGCAATGCCGTGATCCTCGTCTGCTAAAAGATCGAAATTCAAACTCTCCTTCTCTTCGAATTTTGCCAATCTCTTCACCGGGTCTGGACTCAGACCTAGCGCTACTGCATCAAATTTGGCAAGCTGCTTCTGGGAATCGCGCAGTCCACAAGCCTGATTGGTGCAGCCAGGTGTCATGGCCTTCGGATAGAAATACAGCACTACGTTAGCACCGCTTCTGAAGTCTTTCAGACTTACCTTCTCTCCTGCTTGGTTTAACAGACTGAATCCCGGCGCCAAATTGCCTAGTTTCAAAGCGGTCATTGTGTTCTCTCTTAGATTCGATAAGAAATGTGAAACGTGGATTGAATGAGTGCCATTATACCCACTAGGTTTCTATTCACTAGCTCGTAAAATACATCGATAGCTGGCACTGCTCCAAGCAGGAAATTTATACGGCACAAACTGCTATTATCTGAGCAGGTTTTCTCCGTGTTACACTGCCCAAATGAGAGCAAGAGCTGAATCCATCGTCGTACTTACCGGAGCAGGCATCTCTGCCGAATCTGGCATCAAAACTTTTCGCGCAGCCGATGGCTTGTGGGAGAATCACCCCATCGACGACGTCGCCACACCCGAGGGTTTCGAACGCAATCCACAACTAGTCTATGAGTTCTACAACCAAAGGCGACAGCAATTACTCTCAGATCATGTCAAGCCAAATTCAGCACACAGCTATCTAGCGAAATTTGAGCATGAGTTCCCGGGAAAGTTTCTATTGGTTACGCAGAACGTAGATAACCTTCACGAACGCGCTGGCTCTGAGAATTTAGTGCATATGCACGGCGAGCTACTAAAAATGCACTGTCTTAACTCGCAGTTGATATTCGATATTGCTGAGGACTTCAACTTCGACACTGAATGTCGTTGCTGCCGTTCACCCGGCAATCTGCGACCACACATTGTCTGGTTTGGCGAGATGCCTTTGCAGATGAACAAGATCAACCAGGCGCTGGAAAGCTGCGATGTATTCGTGGCCATCGGTACCTCTGGGAATGTGTATCCTGCCTCCGGTTTCTATCAGACTGCAAAGATTCGCCGCGCACATACGGTGGAGCTGAACCCCGAGAGCACAAGCTCAGGATTTGATGAGCACATTGCCGGCAATGCCTCAGAGATAGTGCCGAAATATTTTGAAACTTTATTGCCGGTTTATTGAAGCAGAATATCTAGACTGCTGATCACAGTGCATACAGAAGAGGTATCTATGGCTCGTAAAATCGCCCTTGGCCTAGCCGGAGTATTAGGCTGACTTCTAATTGGCCTCGCCGTCACCTATTTGGTGACCATGCCTTTGAGCCTACCCAAAAGACTCTAATAGTGAAGAATGGCTCCAAGGCGGCCCCTTTGCCGTAGGGTTCTCCGATTTCGTACTCGTGGATGAATCTCGCGAAAACATGACCAACGGCGATGCACCCGAGCTATCAAATCGA
The DNA here is from genome assembly GCA_913058275.1 of uncultured Gammaproteobacteria bacterium. Taxonomy (GTDB): domain Bacteria; phylum Pseudomonadota; class Gammaproteobacteria; order Pseudomonadales; family Pseudohongiellaceae; genus UBA9145. Next base: position 19,793 of record CAJXQP010000018.1, read on the forward strand.
ACATTCCCCACTAGCGTCTGGCATCCCGAAAAGGGGGAGGGAAATTATCCTCTGGTGATCCATAGCCACGGCT
>CAJXQP010000019.1 GCA_913058275.1 uncultured Gammaproteobacteria bacterium
ACTCCCGACCAACTGGTTCGAAGCCAGTTACTCTATCCAGCTGAGCTATGGGCGCGTGGAGGAGGGATTATATACACTTAATTTGAATCGGTCACGGCATAGCTACAGGTAAGCCAAGGCCCAGCACAACTAGCTTTTGCCCCCTACCCCCTATATCCTTTCCCCTATTGAATATTGTCAAAAGTAATCGGGGGATTGCATGTCAGATCTAACTGCAGGTGAGGCTACTACTGGTAAGACGCAGGGTGGCATGGGCTTCTCGGCGGCGCCTATGCCGGCTATTCGAAAGGTATTGGAAGTTATAGGTTGGGGTTTGGTGGCGATCCTGGTTTTTACTGGTTTATCGGCTATCTTTGCGAGGACAGGCTTCATGATTGGTGCGTTTTCTGAGCCAATCGCGAATCCGGAAGAGATATTCAATGCCTTCGATATTCGCTATTACACCAATGCCCTGGCTACTGTTCTGCATCTAGGGCCTGGCTTCTTTGTGATGGTGCTTGGGCCATTGCAGTTCATGCGTGGCGTGCGTAAGAAGTACATCAAATTGCATCGCATCAGTGGGCGCATCTTCGTCCTGTGTGGCGCAATCGGTGCCTTCTCTGGCATCGCTATCGGCGTATTCGATCCCTTCATGGGTATTGGTGATCAGGGCTTCAATGAGTCCATGGCCACCGCCTTCTTTGCTCTGTTTATATTATTTTCCTTGGTGATGGCGATCGTGCGTATCAAGCAGCGCAATTTTGGCCAGCATCGCGAGTGGATGATTCGTGCCTTCGCCTTAATGCTAGCCATCGCTACTGAGCGACTGATGCTGACTGCATTCATGTCGACGACTGACATCGGCATCGCCGTGCTATTTGGCACGACGTTCTGGATGGCAGGTGTGATTAACCTCAGTGCGGCGGAGCTATGGATTAGTTGTACTCGCACTCCCGGAAATGGCGCACGCCACTGGAAAGACATGGACGCGAAAGCCGCTAAGGCTTAAGCAAAAGACGCAGCGGCGGCCTTGTTATGGAAGAACTAACCGAAATAGAAGCACTAGCTAGCGTCATTCAATTGGCCGTGGCACCGGTGTTTCTATTGGCTGGCATTGCAGGGTTGCTAAATGTGCTCTCGGTACGCTTGGGTCGTGCGGTGGATCGGGTTCGCGTGGTTGAGACGCGCCTTGGCAAGGAACCTCATTCGGATCACGTTACAATTCTTCAAGCAGAGATCACTGCCCTTTGGAGTCGAATACGCTTAGCGAACTGGTCTATTAGAATGTTCGTAGCAGCTGCGTTGGTAATTTGTCTTGTTATTGTTTCGCTGTTCTTTAGTGAATTTGCTAGTTTCAATATGTCGTCGGCGATTGTGGTGTTTTTTCTCGGCGCCATGATGCTGCTGATACTGGGCCTCATTTTATTTCTGATTGAAGTGAGTATATCCACTCGAAGTATCGGCCACGGCATCACTGAGATTCTAGACGAAGAGAAAAACAGCGCTAACTGACTCTAGCTTTCTTCTTTCTCTAACGCCTCTGCCTTCTTCTGTATCGCCTTCGCCATAGCAGTCTTTATATTGGCATCTAGGTTTCTCAACGTTGGGCTTAGAAAATAGAAGCCAGATACCGTCACGATAAGCAGCAAGCACGCGCCGAATAGTGCATTCGCTGCGCCGATGCTATCCGCTGCAATTGCTAACGGAAAAACGCCGATAGGCGTAAGCGCGAAGGACAGCATCATGAAGCTACTCATGCGCCCTCTTACGCTGTCGTCCACGAGAATCTGTACAGACGCATTGTTGATTGTTTGGCTCGCGCTGACGCACATATTGGCTAGCAAGAGCGGAATAAGGGCTAGATAGAAGCTGTCTATCTCGACGAATATCGCGAGTAGCACACCGAAGGATGCCGTGCTGCCTATCATCAATTTAAGGCGCGAAGCATTGTCGCCGCGGCGTAAAATCCAGATCGAACCCAGCACACCACCTATTCCGCCCACGGCCATTAGCGTCCCGACACCGCTCTCGCCTACGTCCCACTGCTGCTCTGCCAACATCACTAGAATGCTCTGAAAAGGCATGGCTAGCAGCATCGGCACTAAACCAAACACGAGGCAGAGTAGTATTGGTCGATTGCTGCGCACATAACTAAAACCTTCGCTGATATCCGCCAGCAATTTCTCCTTCGGCTTGTCTGTGGGGTTGGATCGGCTGCGTTGTACGCCGAGCATGCAAAGAATGGCTGTGGCATAAAGTACAACGGAAAGCATATAGGCTGCTGTCGCTGAATATTGGGCTACAACTACACCCATAATTGCCGGCCCGATGACGCGGCTAAGATTCATCACACCACTGGAAAACGCCATGCCACTCTGCAGCTTTTCCGGCCCGACTACTGTCGCCGTGATGGCCATGCGCGCTGGCATGATGAATGGGAAGGCGCAGCCAGCGACGAAGGCGGTACAGAGCATATGCCAGAATTCCAGACGCCCGGTGAGTAGCATGGTGAGAATAAAGATCTCGTTGGCCATAATCAGGCTCTGGCCGATGATGACGAGTTGCCTGCGCTCTACTCTATCGGTAATCGCCCCGCCTAACAGAGAGGCGAAGATCATCGGTATAGCTACTACTAGATTTATATAGGCAAGCGACGTCGCCTCGCCAGTGAGATCCCAGGCGATGATGGTGCGGGTAAGCATCTGTCCTTGCATGGCAAAGAAGAAGGCCGCGTTGCCAAGAAATAACCAGCGAAATTGAGCTATGGAGAAAACAGCGAAGGCGCTGGGTTTGGCGGCAGTAGAGTCTAAAGAGGGGGAAGAAATACTAGCGCTCCTAAAGTGAGCGCGCAGTATAGGTCTTACTCTGTTCAAACAAAAGTTTTGTTCTAAAATCCCACAAAAGGCGCCACTACTCTAAGTAGTCGCGCCTTGTACTCATACTGCATTTTTCGAGCTATTGATTTCTTTCGTAGAACGCCGAATTGATGAAGTTATAGTCGTGTGCTGCAGCAAATAGGTGGCAGTCACGACAGAACGTACCGAGACCTGAGTCTCCGGTTCCGCATCTAGCGCCATCGGCACCCATCACGTATTCCCAATCGCCAGTCTCGGGTGATTGGCCGCTGGCTAAATCAACCATCAGAGTCAGGTCGGGACTGCGTCTTGCCTCCAACGCTGTCTCGTTGTTAAAGCTTTCCTTCACCAGAATCGTTCCCTCAGGATAGGGCAAGCCCTGTGTGCCTTGGTTAACACCCGCGCCTAGAGAGTTCACATAAATCTGTCGAAAGGCATTACGTCCATCGTGCACGTTGCCGAGGAAGCCGGTGGGATCACCGGTCTCTGCTTGGGGTGTTACCTTGTACCAGGAAAGATAGTCAGACCAGGTACTCGCATCCGGCCCGAGCTGTGATGACGTCGACATGCCGGCGGACAGCAGTCCGGCAAGAGCCAGCATTGAGATGAGTTTGAGTTTCATGTTTTGTTCTAGGTTTAACTTCATGAGCGTTCCTGTGCGGTTAGGCGGCTGCATTTCCAGTTAAACTTCGAAATGCGTGTACTAGTTAAAAGATCGAGCAAAGTGCATTTCTCTTTCACCAAAATAAAATAAATACTGATTCAGGACACCCAAAAGCGCTTGAAGCGATGACAATAGGCCCGCAGCCAGCCTGGCAGACTACAAGGTCCTTACCATCTTCTGTGCTACGACCGGTTGTTAGGAATTTTCCAAATGCCAAGTTACAATTTATAAATCAATAACTTAAATTTATGATGGCTTATATCGAGGGCGAATCTTTATCCCTCTTCACTTTCTTTGCTCGGGAGAATCAACATACGCAGGGTAGCAAGCTTTCCGCTCTCAGCCGAACTTCCGCCCTGACCATTGGTCTGGTCTATTTAACCTCGCCACTGAACAAGACGTCAGTGTCGAACGAAGCCGGGGCTCTTCGATGCCATAGCACTCCCAAATTCCTGAGCCTAGAGCTTATTTAGGGCAAGCAGTAAGATCAAAATAGACCCGATCAAGGCAATGCTCGAGGCCATTATTTTGTCATAATGAGGCAAAGCTCAGTTGCATGTACTACTGTTTTTAGTTACAGCAATCACAATAGAAAGGACGCTATGCCATGAAGAAACGTTGCTGGTGGCCAGGAGAAGATCCTGTGTATGTCGCCTATCATGATGAGGAATGGGGAGTGCCTGTGCATGATGAGAGGCTCCTGTTTGAGTTTCTCTGTCTCGAGGGCCAGCAGGCCGGACTGAGCTGGATCACCGTGCTTAAAAAGCGCGATCATTACCGCAAATGCTTCAAGAATTTCGATATCGACAAAGTCGCGAGAATGACCGACAAGACTATCGAGAAGCTGCTCCTAGACAAGGGGCTTATTCGCAATCGCCTGAAGCTATATTCTATTCGTGGCAATGCGCATGCCTTTAAAAAAGTGCAGAAGGAATTCGGAACCTTCGATAGCTATATCTGGTCGTTCACCGGCGGCAAGGTATTAGATGGCAAGCGCAAGACAACCAAAGACGTACCTGCTACTACCGATATCAGCGATGCAATGGCTAAGGATCTCAAGAAGCGCGGCTTCAAGTTCATCGGCAGCACGATCTGCTACGCCCTCATGCAGGCCGCTGGGCTAATCAATGACCACACAAGTAATTGTTTTCGCTACAAGGAACTGAAAAACTAAGAAGTAGGGTATAAATTCACAGATGCTTACTAGACATAACTAAAGTAAAACCTCAGAGGAACCACCATGATCTGATATGTAACTGTCGGCACCAACGACATAGAGAAATCAGCGAAGTACTACGACGCACTGCTAGCGGAAATCGGTGCGAAGCGCTTCATGGAGATGGACACGTTTATTGCCTGGTCGAATGATCCAGCTGGCTGTGGCTTCTCAATCACCACACCCTTCGATGGCAATCCAGCCTCCGTGGCAATAGTGTAATGGTAGCCCTCATGGCAGACAGCACCGACAAGGTGGATGCTCTCTATGCCAAGGCAATTGAATTAGGTGGAACAGACGAAGGCGCACCTGGCGCACGCAGTGACAATTTCTATGCAGGGTATTTTCGCGATCTCGATGGCAACAAGCTTAACTTTTTCTGCTTGACTTAATGCCACTAACTACAGGCGCCAGAACTCCTGGGCTTAGCAACGTTTGACAATGTAGCTAGGCATTAGTTACTTCATGGGCTTGCAGTACTAGTGTTGCAAGCCCTATTTTTTAGAGGCTTTGTGTTTTTCTTTCTACTTCATAAGAGCTGTCGGTAACGATTCTCTCCAACACCTCTATTTTTTCTTTCAATCGAACTACTTCGTCTTGAAGTTCCTTCGTCGAATTTAGATCTATCTCCTTTCGCAGTGTACCGAGTTGAGACTCTGTACTTTTCTTGTATTTAAAATATTCAGTGATAAATACGATCAGGCTGACTGGCAGCATAACCGCCATCATCACTCCGAACAGATCCAAAAAGTCAGACATAGATTTTCTCCTTTTTGCGCGGTATATCTTTACGCTGCTTGGCAATCCAAACAGCCGACGCTCTTAGAAGCTTCGTTATGTAGATACCAGAAAATTACGGGCCATCAATTTAGTTTATTATAATCAGTGATTTATAAATTAATTAGTGAAGCCATCGAGCGGGTAAAACGAAGAAGTAGCTAATTTGACTACGGGCTCAAGATTAATAAAAATCGCCCATTTGCCCTGCTTCCGAATAGTTATCTGTAATTTGGCTAATCCACAAGTAGTGATTGATTGCTGCTTATCACATCGTGCCGTACAGGGTTTGCCGAGACACTGTATCCAGCTGTTCTACTGAATCGAATTTCAGCATCCCCTGCTTCGTTCGCACAAGTTGAAATGGGAGTTTCTGTTGATCTGGCAACTCGAACACGGTAGTAATTTCGACCACAGACCTTGTCGTAAATAGTCAAAGTTATGCTGCTCCCTCCTCCATTGGCTATGTACCAATCAACCATGCCAAATTCGGGTGGCGCACTTGATTGACAACCAAATAGTAAAAAGACAACTGAAAATACAATTGGGAATTTTACTTTTGGGGATAGAGTTTTAGCTGACATAATATTTAGGCACTCGTGATCACATCTGCTGTAGGTGAACGGACTAGTCTGTCTCTTCCTGACTTGAAAACTGCGCATAGGCGATAGAGTTGAGTTCATGCGCACGATCGCCAAAAACAATCTTATGTAGCGTATCGGCTATAGAATCCTGAAAGTCATCGATGTGCATGTAGGCTGCAACATTCCCATCGGTCGGATCCAGTGCCAGTGTCTTCAAGTCGCGACGATGATCTTCTGTGATGATGACCACTGGAGTGGGGCTTCGAAAAGGGCTGCGCTTCTCTTCGCCACGCAACTTAAATAGAAATTGATCCCGTGGTTTCTTATAGGGGTTCCAACCGGTAACCACGCAAGAAATCTTGTTCGTCACTAGTCCGAAAAGACGATTATATTGCTGAATCGCCTCAGTCGCATTCGTCTCATTGTAGGTATTGATGGTGGTATATAGGCCGGTATGCCCGATAAGCGCAGCGGCCTCATCGACGAAGGTATTATTCAGATCGTAAAGAAGAATGACTGGCTTAAAGCTCATAAGTTCGTGTTCTTAGCGCTTATTATTCTTGTAGATGATTTGATAGAGCTTCCAACGACTCTTACTCGGATCGAAAGACTATATTTGTAGAGATGTCGTCCCGCGTAGTCCGTGTTTCATTGGCTTCTATCGAAGTATCTTCATAGCCAAAGCTTATACCGAATAGAATCTGTGTACCATCCTCGATTTCAAACGCCTCACGCACCATATCAGGATAGTTGCGCATCGTGCCCATAGGACAGCTATGTAGCCCGAACGCCACCATGCTAAGCATGAGTGACTGTGCGAACATGCCTACATCGAGCGCCACCGTCGTACCAAAATCTGGATGCATACCAAGAAACGCGATATGAGGCGCATCGAAGAACTCAAAATTACGCAATACCGCACGCATACGCCCTTCTTTGTCACCCCTGCCTATACCCATCTTAGAATAAAGCGCAACTGCGCATTCAACCTGCCTAGTGCGGTATTCGTCTGCGAAGTCCCCGCGGTAAGGGTAATCGGGGTTAGGTTTAACTCCCCCCGCTGTCGCCTCAACCATCTGTTTCTTGAGACGGTCCTTTAATTCACCCGAAGCGACATAGACCTTCCATGGCTGCACATTGCAGTTGGACGGTGACTGATGCGCAATCTCGAAGATTCGATTCATCACATCCTGCGGAACTTCTTTGTCCAAATAGCCACGCACCGAATGCCGGGCATAGATCGAGTCGATCAACCCCATATCCGGGTCGGCTACTTTGGACATTACTGCTTTCTGTTCATTCTTCATACTTCAATACCACGTTCAATCTTGTAGATTAGTCTAGACGCTTTGTTGATTGCACTTACCTAGCTCGGATGCTTAGCTCAATAGGCGACCGCCATCAACATCGATGGTAGTGCCGGTAACGAAACCGTTTTGCATGACGAATAGAATACCTTGCGCAACTTCCTCTGACGTTCCCGCGCGCTTGATCAGGTGAGACGCAGTCATCGCTGCTAGCTTGTCCTGCTTCTCATCACCCATCCAATCAAACATCGCGGTATCGACAGTGCCTGGTGAAACCACATTTACACGTACTGGCGCCATCTCTACAGCGAGGCAACGCACTAAATTCTCAACCGATGCACCAACACAACTTAATGGAGACTGGGCAGGTTTAATCTTACGAGCCGGCGAACCACTAACAAGTGTTATAGCGCCATCTGCGGCGAGATAAGGAGCACCAGTTCTAACAACCTTGGCATAACCCCAGAGCTTATCGTAGGCAGCCTTGAACTGATCTTCAGTTTGCTCGAGGAAAGGCTTAAGAGTTCGCTCTCCGCCCACTGCTGCTGAAACTAGATGATCAATAGTACCTACTTCTTTGAATATGGCCTCGAGGCTGGCCGCATCGTGTGTATCTGCCTGCCGCACTTCGAAGCTGCCATTGGCGACTTGCTTCGCGGACTCGATATGTCCTTCCGAGCGCCCTGCAGCCCAAACGTTCGCGCCTGCTGCGGCAGCTGCCTGCGCTGCTGCAAGTCCAATACCTGCTGTACCACCGATAATTACTACATTTTTGCCGGTTAAGTTATTGCTAGTCATTCCTTTTTCTCTCCAATGCTTGTGCTAGTTATTCTTCAAATTGTTTAATTCTGAGTGTTCGTTAGACAGCGATTAGAAAACGCGGCCTGGATTAAGTATTCCTTGCGGGTCCATCGTGTGCTTTAGCGCCTTCATGAGTGCAATCTCCGGTTCGCTCTTGCTGTACGGCAGAAACTGTTTCTTCATTAAGCCGATACCGTGTTCAGCTGAAACGGCACCGTGCAACTCTTGTATTAGACCATAGATGATTTCATCAATCTGTAGGTGTAGATCTCGCGTATCCGGCCCCACATGAATAATGATATGTACATTGCCATCGCCAATATGCCCGAATAACCCGAATATCGCATCGGGCCATTCAGCGCGAAGTCTATTTTCAACTTCTTCGCCGAAGTAACCCATATCGTCAACGTTTAGACTCACGTCATAGGTATGCATATAGCCAACCCCTGGAGCGACTTCCGCAGCCGCATCGCGCACGGTCCAGAGATTTTTAATCTTCGTGTCCGAGTCAGCTACTATTACCTCCTCGATCAATTTTTCCTCACTCGCCTGCGACAAGACTTCGAGAAAAAGCTCGCTATCCTTCTCGGCGTGCGAGCCCATACTCTCTATGAGCACATAAAAATCATAATGATCGTCCATCGGCACGGTGGCATGAGGCACGTGCTGATCAATAAGCTTGTAGGTGTTATTCCAGATAACTTCGAACGCACTAAGGTTTGCGCCCAGGCCTGCCTGAACTTGTACCAGTAGATCTGCCACCTTCGCAAAATCGTTGACCGCGCACATCGCCACAACTTGACTGCTAGGTTTTGGGGAAAGCTTGAGTACCGCGCGAGTGATAACACCCAGAGTGCCTTCGCTACCGATGAACAGTTGCTTTAAGTCGTAGCCGGTATTGTTTTTTCGCAGCTTGTGCAATCCGTCGATGATCGTGCCATCAGCCAGGACCGCTTCTAGCCCTACTACTAGATCTCGCATCATCCCGTAGCGTATAACGCGATTCCCTCCAGCATTCGTGGAGAGATTGCCACCAATCGTGCAACTGCCTCTCGCCCCGAGATCTAGCGGAAATAACAAGCCGTGGGCATCTGCCTTTTCTTGAATAGTTTGTAACTCTGCGCCGGCCTCTACCGTCATAGAACTAGTAAAGGGATCTACCTCTACCACTTTCTTCATACGCTCGAAACTGAGTGATATTTCGCCTTCTAGCGGCGCGGCGGCGGATACTAATCCTGTCATACCACCCTGCGGAGCAATCGGCTGACCCGCGCCATGGCAGGCTTTAAGAATCTCAGATACCTGCTCGGTGGAATCGGGTCGCAGTAATAACACTGGAGCAATGGATCTGGCGCCCATCGCATCCTGATAGTTCTTCGACTCGATATCCGCTCCCTCGCGGTATCCAGCAGGACCAACTATGGCCTTCAAGGATTCGATTAGTTGTTCACTTTCACAAGCAGCCATAACGCTCTCTCAATAGCAGGCAGAAACGGATATGAATAGTAGCACACACAGCTTGCACGGTACCCAGCAGCCACTGTTACAGAATTGGGTTCGGCAGCCCGAAACAATGCTGTTAGAATCGAATGCTTACGAGGACTCAGACTCATCGAATCATCACATTTCAATTCTTGCACTCCGCCAAGGCAAGTTCTTACAGAAAGGGGTTAAATCATGAAGAATTTTCTATTGGCAGCGATTGCTGCAGCGGCAGTTGCTGGCTGTACCTGGGTACAACTTACTGCTGAGGGTGAAAATGTCAGCCTTGTCGGTGTCGACCGCATCGGCAATTGTGGGCGCGTCGGGCGCGCTACCTCAAAAACTTTGGGCTCGATTGTAACCGTTGAACGTGGCGGCGGACGCCTGCAGGAAGAACTGCTAACCCTGGCCCGCAATGAGGCAGGACGTATGGGCGGAAACACCGTTGTGCCCGAATCCCTCATCGATAATGGTCAACAAGATTTTGGCGTCTATAACTGCCCGAGATAGGACAGAAACTGAGCCTCAGCTAGATTAGCCCTCGCTAAGAGGGCTATATTTCCCATTGCAAAATGAATCAGCACTTGACCTTGCTTAGATATTTAGATATTTTTCTAAATATCTAAGGAATAATAAGTATGCAATTAGTTCTCGAAGCCATATCAGATCCGACCCGTCGCAAGATTCTCGATCTTCTCAAGAAGGGCGAGATGTCGGCCGGTGAACTCGGCAAGCATTTCGATATCAGCGGCCCTTCCATGTCCCATCATCTAAGCAAGTTAAAGACCGCCGACCTGGTGATAGCGAATCGAAGGGGTCAGAGCATTCTCTATTCCATCAACACATCTGTTTTTGATGATGCCGCACAATTTGTCATCGGCTTTTTTCAAGAAAAAAAGGAAACTGGAAAATGAAATTCATACTAGCTAATGCACTAAGTTTTGCTTGTCTCGCCGCAATGGTTGTCGTGGGGATAATTATGTATCCCGGACTGCCTGAAACCATTCCCACTCAATATAACTTTGAAGGCGTGGCGGGAAACTACGCGCCTAAACTGCTCGTGATCTTGATAATGCCGATCTCCTATGCAGTGTCTATTGGCGTGATCAATCTCATGATCCGTTTCTCACCCGAAAATTTCGCGATGACTAATAGCCTGAGGGCAATGGACATAGTGGTTTTTTAGTATCGGCCTTTTGTTGCTGATCTCTCATGTGGAATGATGGTGAGCTTGGGCGATGCTGATATTTTTCATCAGTACTTCGCCGTTGGAATGGCCTGTTTTCTCATCATTTCAGGTAATGTGATTGGCAAGGCTGAGAGAAATTTCATCTTTGGTATTCGCATTCCTTGGACGATAGCGCCTATGGAAAACTGGCGCGCCACGCATCGCTTGGCTGGAAGATTGATGGTCATATCCGGCCTGTTACTTCTCATTCTTAGTTTCTACCGGCCTTCTCTGTTGATGAATCTAACCTTAGGGTTAAGCTGGCTACCAATGGCTGCTCTCCACTCATTCGTCATCTATATTAAGAATGAGAGAAATCGCGAAAATAAAGAAGGGGTCAGCTAGAGAAATCCATCAATCTGAGCGATAATACGCATCGAGAAATTGCCACCTTGAATGAACCAGATTCAAGTTCTGACCGACCTATTTATCAGTCCAGTTATCAGTCCAGTTATCAGTCCAGTTATCAGTCCAGACTAAGACCATTGCAGGCGATTCAGAGAAGACTAGCTTCGAGGCCGCAGCACAGTGAAATTCTGATTTTAAGTGTACACATACTCTATCTCGGGTTCTAACCATGGAAAAAACTCTACTTTCTCTCACCGATGCATTCGCTCAGGCGCCTTACAAGGTACTGAAGTACAAGAGTTTTGTACTTGCCGGCTTGATTATCATGACTTCCATCATGGTCTACGGCATTTACACCCGCACCTCATTGGACATGACGATTGACAGTTTTCTGAATGACGCTGATCCTGCCACAATTGCACTCGATGAATTTCGCGAACAGTTCGGCAGCGACGAGTCCGTATTCCTCGTCTACCGAGCGAAAGATGGAGACGTGTTCTCCAGAGAATCAATGGAAGCTGCACAGCAGCTAACCGACGATCTACGCAACTGGCAGTCGCTGGATCGCAGTCAGTATCCCGAGTCAATGAACGGCATTACCCTAGAGTGGGAAGAGTTAAATCATATCCGGCGTGTACGATCTATCGCCAATCTTCGCTATCAGGAAAGCGTTGGAGATAGCCTGCTTTCAAATCGCTTGGTGCCAAATTCGCTGCCCATCGAGAACGAGGAGCTAGGACAGATACGCGGCAATGCCCTCTCCCAAGAAGACTATCTACTTGCCTTCTATTCTGAGGATACCGAGTACGGCGCCATACTTATTCAGACAGACTTCGGCACGAAGCCTGTAGAGGGCTTTGTGTCGGCAGTCGATGGCGCTGACGTATCGCTAGATGACAGCTTCGGCGCCTTTGGCGACGATGAAACCTTCGATCTAGAATTCAATGAAGACATAGAAGTGCAGGAAATTGAATTCGAGGCGGTCGACATGCTTGGCTACACCGCTTTCCACGTTATGTCCAAGGCGATCTACGAGAAGTACGAAACACAGTTCGAGTTCTTTCCAGTCGGCACGCCTCCGCTCATGGGATTCATGCTCGAGATGCTCGACGAGATGGTGCTCCTCGGCATAATTCTGGTACTGATTTTTACACTCCTGTTATGGATACTGTTCCGCTCGTTCAGTGCAGTGATCTGGCCACTCGTTACAATCCTACTAAGCATAGCTTGGGCATGGGGAATACCTGCCTGGGCGGGTGTCGTCTTGACGACTATGATCTCACTCACGATCATGTTGATCTTCGCCGTGGGCATTGCCGATTGTGTACACGTAATGAGCGCCTATTTTACGTTCCGCCGCGAGGGCGAAGAACACTATATAGCCCTCTCCCATGCCTATCGTAAAACTGGCTTAGCCATATTAGTCACTACCGTTACCACCATGTGTGGTGTTTTGGCCTTAGGGACATCCGACCTCGCGATGATTCAAGTATTCGGATGGACATCTGCCGTGGGCGTATTTCTCGCCTTCTTCTTTACCATTGTTCTTCTACCGATACTGCTCGACCTGTGGCACCCAGGAGACCCCGATGCGGACGCAAGCTTTGCAGACAGGTTGGGCAAGCGTTGGCATAGCCTATCGATGCATACGAAGCTAAGCATAGCCGTGGTCTACTTCGCCGCGGTATTTGCATTTCTAGGGCTAGCCGTTGGTGGCTACATAGCCTTGGTGACCATACTTACCTACGTGGTCGTCAACTGGCAGAAGCCGATCCTCGATGCCGTGCCAGCAATCACTGCCCGCTATCCTTATCTCATCATGGCCATCTTCGGCGGCATCTTTGTTACCTGTCTCTATGGCATGAGCCAGATCCGTATCGACAGCAACATGGCAGAACTCACGCGGGAAGACTCCATCATTCAACGCGCCTACGCCGTGGTGGATGAGAACATGGCAGGCTCACAGAGTATGGAGATCGTCATCAACACAAACACCATCGATGGCATGATGAACCCAAGGCTATTGCAGGCGGTAGATGAATTACAGAGCCGTATCGAAACGAGATACCCGAACGAGGTATCGCGCACAAATTCTTTGGCGAATATCGTAAAAGAAACGAACAAGGTCATGAACGATGATGACCCTGCCTTTGACCGCATTCCTGATTCACAACTGATGGTTTCGCAGCTGCTCTATCTTTTCAACAGCTCCAACCCAGAAGATCGTCGCGCACTGGTATCGGACGACTACAGCAAGTCACATATTTCAATTAGTGCTTACAATGCGGGGTCCTATCAATACCAAGCCTTCTTTACAGAAATGGAAGAAGAGATTGCGGACACCTTCGCTGGGCTCGAATCTGAATTTCCAGAATTACAGGTAACCGTTACTGGCAGCATGGCAATGATGATGCGCATGGCGGATGACCTTGCCCGTTCACAGTACGCCAGCCTTTTGCTGGCGCTGGGAATCATCAGCGTCATCATGATAGTGACTCTAGGGTCATTTCAGGGCGGCTTGCTCGCCATGATTCCGAATATGATTCCTGCTGTCTTAAGTTTTGGTCTCATGGGTCTGTTCGGCCTGCCACTCGATGCTGACACATTATTAATCGCACCTATCATCATCGGCATCGCCGTGGACGATACGATTCACTTCATGACTCACTATCGAATCGACCTAGCACGCACCGGCAGTATCAGTGAGGCATTAGTCAGCACAATTCGCGACGTTGGCCAGGCGGTAATGTTCACAACCATGATCTTAGCGCTCAGCTTTGCGCTACTAAGCTTCTCAGGACACTTGGGTATGGCGAAGATGGGATTCTTCGGAGCGATCGCGATATTCTTCGCCCTACTCTGCGATCTGTTCTTGATCCCAGCGATGATAATTGTATTCAAGCCGACGTTTGGTGTGAAGGGCGCGAATACCGAGATCGATTTTTCAAAAGCCACAACAGTACACTCGTAGAATACGATGGGTACAGGAGATAAAAATGCACGGCAATATTCTAAGCAAGGGACTAGTAAGCCTAGTAGCAGCCCTGTTTCTAATTCCACTGCAAAGCATTGCACAGGATCTCAGCGGAAGAGACATAATGGAGAAGCTGGAAGACAATCGCCGCGCTACTTCTAATTCCGCGCTTTCTCGCATGCAGCTTTCAACCTGCAAGTTTGGCGTAAGCGAGGGGAAAATTACCTGTGCAGAACGTCCGCGCGTTAAATCTTTAGAGTCAGTTGGCAAGGGCTACGGGGTTGATCTTAAAGACACCCGCTCGGTCGCTATACTTCTAGACCCGCCAGCTGAACGCGGCATCGGCATGCTGAGTTTTAACTATGACGAAGGTGCTAGAGACAACGAGACTTGGTTGTACCTATCGGCGCTGGGCCGCGTAAAGCGCATCGCTAGTGGCAGCTCGGACGACGAAACTGAGCCCGGCTCAATGTTCGGATCCGAATTCACTACCGAAGATCAGGACACAGGCAAGCTAGATGAATACGAGATCAATCTCCTCGAAGAGACAACGGAATCTGGCCGCGAAGTCTGGAAGATTGAAACGATCCCCAGCGCCGAACGTGCTCGAAAATCTCGCTATTCACGCACCGTACTCTATGTCGACAAAGAACGCTTTGTAGAACTCAGGATAGAAATGTACGACCAGTACGGCAAAGAAATCAAACGCATGCTGGGAGCAAGAGTCGAACTGATGAACGGCATCTGGGTGGCACGATCTACCACGATCATGAATCTTGTAACCAACCGACTTTCGAATATGGCCTTTCTTGAGATGCATACCGGCATCGATGTGCCGGACGAATTTCTCACCCAGCGTACTCTCACCGATGCTGCTTTCAGAGAGACCGAGCTGGAAAAACTACGCGCGCAGATTGATTAGTCGAAAAGTCACGAATGATAGAGATTAAAAAATTCGTCGGCTTCGCCGCCACCACTCTACTTGTCGCCCTGCATCCTGCGAGTGCGCAGGACGACGTATTAGTAATCGATAACGATGTACAGTTCGAAGGCGATTTCACCTTTGACGACGACCTCTTCGGCGCCGCCTTCGACGAAGACAGCTCAGCCAATACCAGCTCCTGGCTCGATGATTTTACTATTAAGATCAGTCAGCAGTTCTCTGGTCAGGTAAACAATCATGGAGTAAATATTGCTCCCGGCTTTTCCCTTCCCCGCGAGGCTGACTTAGAAACCAATCGGCTCGGCGCCAATATCCGCTATCAAAATGCCTTCGCTCCCGGCTGGCTCTTACAGGCCAGCGGACAGATTAGAAGCTATTGGAAAGACGACTATGAGTATGAAGCCGGGGGAGACAAGATCGATACTGAATATCGAGTCAATGAATTATTCCTACAACGCAGCTTAGGCCAACACAGCCTGAAATTCGGCCGCCAGACAGTCGTCTGGGGCGAAACCGTAGGCAATTCGGTACTGGATGTTATCAACACTACTGAGTTTCGCGACTTCAACATCATCGATATCGAAGATGCTAGGCTGAATCAAACGATGTTGGTCTGGGACTATTTTGGCGAGAATTCCAACTTCTCCAGCTTCGTCAATCTCTACCCGGAATTCAATCCGGCGGCAGTGCGAGGCAGCCCCTTCTTCTTCGAGCCTCAATTCAATCTTACAGACTACGATCGCGACAGCAGCATGTTATTTGAAGCAGGTACGCAGTGGCGCAGATCGTTCGAGGGCAGCGATATATCTTTCATGGCCGCGTATCTCTACGAGAATCAGCTGCGCTATGAAGACCCGGCAAGTCGCGTAGGTGACGCCGTAGCGGAGACCAACGACTTCTTCTTGTTGGGATTCAGCGCGAATCGCGCTATCGGTAAATTGCTGTTAAATTTCGACCTAGCCTACAGTCACGACGTACTAGCTGACAGCTTCAGCTTCCCCGGAACGGCGAGCCTCGCCAACCCTGTGGATCTGAAGAAAGACCAGATCGGCACCTCGATGGGCTTCGAATACGCCATCAGCAACGAACAGAGCGTCAGCCTGGGCATACAGGCTCAGATGTTATTAGATGAAGATGAGGGATTGCTGCCTGGACAGTCATTGATAAACGACGGAGTATTTGGGAGTTGGCTGGTTCGCTACAGCAACACCCTAATGAATAGCGACTTGGTTATCTCTTCGACGCTACAAGGTGACCTAGCTGCTAATTCTCTGCTAGCTCTTCTCGGCGCTGACTACACCATCAATGACAACTGGGCAGTGGGTGGTCAGATAATCAGCATTACCTCGAATGACGAATCCCCTTTACTCTTCTTTGCCGAAGACGTCAGGCTCTCTGCAACGATCACTTATTCGTTCTAAGCATACCGCTGCAGCAATCCAGCCACCTGAAAAAACACTAGAACCTAATCGGCCTTTCGAAGATGTCTTTATCGAACTCATTTTCCCAGTTGGCAACGGCTGTTGAAACCGAAAGATCGCCACCGATATTTACCGCTGTTCGCAGCATGTCCAAGGGACGGTCGAAAGGCAGGATGAATCCAATCACAATCGCCGTCTGTTCTGGGCTCATTCCTATGGTCTGTGTGACCGCGGCAATGAGAAAGAGTGAAGCACCGGGAACGGCGGCTGTACCTATAGATACCAACGTTGTGGAGCCCGCAATCAACACATAATCCGAAAAGACCAAGTCGATTCCAAAAGCCTGTGCGGCGAAAACAGAAACGATACCCACATACAGCGCCGTGCCATCCATATTAATCGTAGCGCCCAGAGGCAGAACAGTGGAGGCAATTATCGGTCGAATACCGAGATTCTCTTCGGCAACCGACATCGACACGGGCAACGTAGCCGAACTTGAGGAGGTAGAGAAGGCGACTAGCATAGCGTCGCGTGCACCGCGAAAGAACATGATCGGTGATAACTTCAATGTAAGTTTTATGATAACGAGGCCATGAACCACAAATAGATGGACAGCCGAACCTATAACGACGGCCAGCGCCAACATGACAACATCAAGCAACGCCCCAACACCTTGAGTTCCCGCCACAGTAGCAATCAAGGCGAATACGCCAAAAGGCGCTACTTCCATAATCCAATGGGTTATGCGCAACATCATTTCGCTACTGGATTCCATCAGATCGGCGACTGGTTTGCCTTTTTCACCTATCGTTAGCAGACTCACGCCAACTAGCAGCGCAAAGAAGATAATCGCCAGCATATTCCCTTCAGCGAGCACCGCTATTGGGTTATGTGGCACGATGCTCATCAGGCGTTCGGACAGTGGAATAACCTCTTGGACCTGTAGAGGAACAGCCGTAGAAAAATCCACACCGACACCAGGTTGCAGGATTACCGCAAGAATTAGCCCGATTGTGATCGCTGCCAAGGTAGTTGCCATATAAATAGCCAGCGTCTTAACGCCAAGCGAACCGAGCTTGTTCGGGTCGCCCATGGACACTACACCCGAAATCAATGTTACGAATACTAGAGGTACAACTATCATCCGGATTAGCCTAACAAATAGGGTGCCGACCCAGGCAATGCTGTCCGAGCCTGGACCCCAGATCATTCCCACGATCGCGCCCAATATGAGCGCCGCAAATATACGTTTCCAAAGAGCTATTTCAAACCAGGTTGCTACCATCTTTTTTCACCAATTATTTGTCTTCTGTTCATCGCCGAACGGCGACCCACTAAGCGATGGCCGCACTATTGAAGAGAGGGAGATCTAAATACTGCTTGCTAGGAGACTATAGAAGTTCATACCATAGTTCCAGCCCCATACCCCGCACCCTAGAGTAGCCAAGATGACCCAGTGGACCCAAGGAACAGTAGTCGACAATATTCATTGGACAGAAAACCTCTATTCACTGAAGATCGACGCCGATGTAGACACTTTCGTGGCAGGGCAGTTCACGAGCTTGGCTTTGGATATTGACGGTGAGCGCATTGACCGCCCCTACTCCTTTCTTAGCGCGCCTGGGCAGAATCCGTTGGAATTTTTCTTCTACACTGCCACAGGCGGCGCTCTCTCAAACGCCATGTTAGACCTGCAGTCCGGAGACTCCATCTGGTTGAAGAAGAAGCCAATTGGGTTCTTCACCCTAGCGGAAGTACCGGATTCAAGAGATCTATGGTTGTTCGGAACAGGAACGGGAATCGCACCCTTCTTCTCTATACTTAAGACTCAGGAGCCCTGGGAGCGATTCGAGAAAGTGGTTTTAGTGCACGGCGTTCGCGCCAACGCTGACCTGCGCTATCAAGAGCTTATCGAGAATATTCAACGCGATCGCGGGGAGCGCTTTCAGTTTAAGGCCTTCGTGACTCGAGAAGATGTACCTGGCGCCTATCGCGGAAGAATTCCCGCCGCTATTACCGATGGTAATCTGGAAAGTGTATGCGGCATAACCCTCTCGCCCGAGAATTCTCAGATTATGCTGTGCGGCAACCCCGACATGGTGAAGGAAACGGTCGAGGCCCTTGAAGAGCGCGGGTTCAAGAAGAACCTTCCCCGCACTCCCGGCCAGATAACCGCTGAATATTACTGGTAGCTAGTCACTAATTCCCAATAACCTAAGCTTGCGCCAGTAGCTAATTGCACCGAGCGTCGTCGCGATAATTATTCCCCACAACACGTAATAAAATGCCGATGCCAGCGATTGCGGCACATCGGGATAGTTCAATCCCAAGCTTCCGGCATTGTTGAAAAGTATTACCACACAGCCCGAGCTTAGAATTAACTCCGACCCAATACGAAGCAGCAATCTGTTTCTCGACCAAGTCTGGTTAAATACCAAATAGAAGTACTGCGGAATTAGAATCACCGTCTCGATCTTCATCCAGAACACGAGTGTATCAATGGGATTTTGATTCTGCCCCAGTAACGTTTCTAGACTGTGCTCTATGCTGAATAGATTTAGAATTACTAGCCAGGTAACCGCGGCAATGCACGCGACCAGTGCGCCCCAAGCACTAGCCAATGCATTGTCAGGCTGTTCCATGGCATTCGGCTCCCAGCTATCCAGGTAACTGTGGCGCTCCATAAGCCGCTCCGTCAGAACATAGCCCGCCGTGATCACGCCGATAATGTAGATGTAGGTATTCACGAACATCCAAGGGCTAGATACATCTCCCAGATCAACCCGAAAGAATATCTCTGCCAAGCTTATCGACAATATGACGCAGGTAGATATTACCAACGACACGAGCACCGACATTCTATAGAACGGGTACAGAGTCGGCCCGATAAGCGAACGCTCTTCGCCCTGATACTGGGCGGCCAGTCGTAGTGGATGACCAAATTCACTAAGTAATTCGATCTCCGACTCTTCACTCACCTCTACATCAGAATCCTCAGCTCGATCGGCGAGTTTCTCCGCCAAATTTGCACGTAACTCTTCAGCGATATCTGCACGATTCTTAGCAGGCAGATAACTTTCTACATCGGCTATATACCGATCAAGCGGACTCTTCTTCGTTAAGAAATTCATTTATTTGCCTCCAAAATTTTAGCTAGTGATTTATTCAGTTGCTGCCAATCAGTTTG
>CAJXQP010000020.1 GCA_913058275.1 uncultured Gammaproteobacteria bacterium
TTTTCAAGCAGAAGACGGCATACGAGATCAGCCTCGGTCTCGTGGGGTCGGAGATGTGTATAAGAGACAGTCTTAATGCCTTCCTTAGTTAGCTGCCATAACCAGGAGTGAGCCGTATGTTCTTTCGGCACGAGCTCGGATGGATATTCGTAACGAAGCTCATCCAGAGAGAAATTACTGAGGTTGGCGATATTGAGCGTCTCTTCGAGAAGTTGTGCTGGGTATAGTTTCTTAAGTTGCTCGATAGAACGTAGGTGCCTCTGCGAATTTGACTCGGCAGCAAAACCAATCTCGGTCAGCGGCTTACTTAAGCGTATTGCCGTCAATGTATCTTGCACGATGCGCCGCCCGGCTTCGTGCATATAGACGCCGCCCGCTGCACACACAGGGATATCGAAGTTTTTACCCAGCTTTCGCAAACGCTTTAGTTTTAGTCGATCGTGTCCGTTTAGAAGAAGTTCCGCAGCGATCCATAGATTGCCTGTAGTTAGTAGTCGCAGATAGCCTGCCTGCGATTCTATGCATGTATCTGATTGCTTAAGATCGGGAATCCACAAAAGCGCGCAATCAGTAGGAAATTTTTGCTGTAACAACTCGCTATCGATTCGATACTCACCCTTATTCGCTCGTAGGCGCGCACAACTTATTAGGTGACTGAGTTCGCCATAACCTTTCCGATTGAGCGCGAGCAGCACGATTCGCATTCCGTTGTTCAACACATTCAGATTTTCAGCAGGAGGTACATCGGGCTTTTTTCGAATCGTCTGCTCATCTTGCAAAACCTCGGGCGCTGTATCCCTCAGCACGAACTCACTACCGATGATCAATTTGATGCGTCGCTCTTTAGCGGCCATATGCGCTCTTACCACACCGGACAGAGAGCATTCATCGGTAATAGCAATAGCGCTGTATCCAAGCGCCTCCGCGCGCTCTACCAGCTCTTCAGGAAACGAGGCTCCCCGTAGGAATGTGAAGTTGGAAATGCAGTGCAACTCGGCATAGGACTGCACTGCTACGGGACTAGCCGTAGCGTCCCTGTCTTTATTGCAGGGGCTAAGAGTCGCGCCTGCATCCGATAGAGATGCTCGGTTACGTGCTATTGGATGGTTTAGGGTCATGGTGTGCTGGAATTTTAATACTGTATATATATACAGTATTTTTATAACAACCAAAAGTCAACTCATTGGGCCAAACGGTCGCCAAAAAGGAACAGATAGCAGAGGGAGCGCAACACGAAACTTTGATGTGTCACTGTGACAAAGGAGGGGGAAATAAAAACGGCCCCACAGGGCCGTTTTTAAAATGGAAAATAAAGCGCTTAGTTGGCGCCAGATTCCTGAGCTCTTTTTTCGGCAAGACGCTCGCCGCGCAAAATATTCTGCATGCCATAGTTGCCCTCATGACAGGCATACTCATAAAGCTGACCTGCAACCTTCGTCATCGGCACGATCGCGGTGATCCTATCGGTGAAGGTAGAAGGATCATCTAGTGTCCACTCGTAGTTTACTGTGTAAGGATCTGTGCGATAGAACTTCTCGATGAGTAGCTTGTCCTGCGAATCACCGAACACACTATAGCTCTGCGTAAGACCGTTGAAATTACGCGTTTCTACTACCAGTGTGTCACCTTCCCAATAGCCTCTGGAGTCACCGGTCCATAATCCGATCTTCTCATCCAGAGGGGGACGTTCGCCAATCTGAACGATGCGGGCATCGTGAATCATCTCAGTAACGATTACCGCCGTGTCCTTACTTTGAAAGATCTGTACGTTGTTGTTATATAGGCTTGGCACGAAAGGCGGGCCCGAATTAAAGCCAACGATGCAGCGTTCTGATAAGCCTCTGTCTTCAGGGCCGTTCTTCGCGATACCACCGACTGTATAGCGGACAGGTCTGTCACCCGGAACATCATCACCCAGCCCCCCAAAGGCAACAGCAGCGCCTTCCACTCTGCCAGGTAGGCGACCATTAGTCGGATAGACGATATGCGACGTCCGAATCTGATCGGTAATGCCCGCACTCTCTACCCAGAAATCATTGTAGCCGCCAGGACCGCCTTCGGCCTGTGGGACGGCCTGATCCGAAGCAGCATCTCGGGCTGCAAGTCGAGCGCGCATCTCTTCCACTTCTTCGACTGTCATAAATTCTCTATTAGCAAAGCGCTCAGGACGCTGCATAGGCACGTTGGAAGAGAAATTCCATACGCCTTGGAGGTCGGGCTGGCCCCATTGAGTTCTCGGTGGACTATAGTCATCCGCGGCTAATACATTGAAGCAAAAGCTCGAGCCTAGGATGAGAAAACCAAGGTGTAATTTGTTTTTCATGACTGTTCCTCGAAGAATCAGTAATTGTTCGTCTGCATATGCAATGCCATCTTTACCAGCTTCTCAAAGTTTACTCCCTTGCCAGAGCCCAGGCAATTTGCAAACACGTAAGAACGAGGCTGAAAAAGCTCTCTGGACGCGTTTTCAGCAGATTCTCAACATTGACAGTAACCGATCAATTCGTACCGACGAAACTTAAGGTTATTTATATGAGTTCTCAGAAGCGGTCAGCCAGTTCTCTGAAGTGGTGGGGATGGCCGTAGAGTCCGAATCTATCGGCTCGTCTCAGCCAACAACCATAGCGGACATTCTTCCCATTCCCATGTAAACCAAATCCCTTCTTCTGCGTTTGAAGTAATTAACGAGCATAGCTATTTGGGAAAAAATTGAACATGCACAACAACAGTTTTCGCACGGACAAACACTGCATTGCCGGATTTAGTGCAATGCTACTTTTGGCCTTTACATCGATGGTGTTCGCCCAAGGCCCAGGAGGCCCCGGGCCAGAACCAAATAATAATGGAGGACAGAATCTTCAGCCGCTAGGCAATGCCCCTGTGCCTAACGAAAATCCTATTACTGAATCCAAACGGATACTGGGCAAAATCTTGTTCTGGGATGAGCAACTCTCAAGTGACGATACTGTGGCATGTGGCACCTGTCACAAGCCAGCCGCAGGCGGTGCTGACACACGCCTTGCAATCAACCCAGGCTTCGATCAAATCTTCTGTAACGCCGACGATATTATAGGCTCGCCTGGCATTCGCGCGCTCGATGAGAACGGCCTACAATTGAATGACCCAATGTTCGGACATGATCCGCAGGTTACGGGGCGCGCTACGCCTTCGTTCTTTACCTCTATGTTTGCTGATAGTAATTTCTGGGATGGCCGTGTCACTGATGAATTTGTAGACCCACTAAATCCGAATAATACTATCATCGGGGAAGGTGGCTCACTCGAGAGCCAAGCTATAGGGGCCATACTTAGTTCTGTCGAAATAGCACAGCAAGGTTGCGATTGGGACGACGTTGTCGGCAAGCTCGAACAAGTGACACCGTTGTCACTTGCAGTAAATATACCAGCTGACATGGTCGATGCCTTGCAAGGCGGCAGCAACTATCTTCAGCTCTTCAGCACAGCCTTTGGGGATTCTGAGATAACACCTGTCAGGATCGCAATGGCAATCGCCACCTATGAAAGAACATTGGTCCCCAATGAAACGCCCTGGGACCTCTATATCGCAGGCGACAACAATGCGATGACTATTGATCAAATACAGGGCTGGGAATTGTTCAACGATACTCCCTGCGCCAACTGTCATGAGCCGCCACTATTCAGTGACAATAATTTTCGCAATATTGGCCTACGCCCTGCGGAAGAAGACCTAGGACAATTCGAAGTATCAGGACAGAATAACGATCGAGGTGATTTCAAAACCCCATCACTCCGGAATGTTGGACTACGCAGCGCAATGATGCACGTAGGCTGGATAACCGATGTTTCCGATGCGATCGATTTCTATAACGCAGGAACCAATAACACCGGACATGTACAGTTCACACAAGATCAATCGGGTATACCCGGCAACGGTGTAGATATAGATGAGATAGATGTATTCGGTGACGATCCAGTCAGACGCGGGCAGGTCATTGAATTCTTGATGAATGGACTAACTGATCCTCGTGTTGCCGCCGAAACGTTCCCATTCGACCGACCCACCCTCTCAAGTGAAGCAGATACTTCTGCTCTTAGTATCAACACCGGCATCGCGGGACTGAGCTCTACAGGCACCACAACAGCAGCAACGTTCAGTGGATCGGTAGTCAGTACAGATGGAAGTAATAGCAGCGACACATTCAGCGCCTCTGAGGTGCTCGCTATAACCGCAAGAATCGAAATCGATCCTACGGATTTTGGTCGTAATGGAAATATTTACTGTGTAATCGTCTATCAAGGTGTGTACTACGCGATGAACGACAGTGGCAGCTACCAAGCATGGAACGGAGATCCTGCTTCATTGCCCGCGGCGCACGCGACAACGTTCGGTAGCATTGAAAACATCTCTATAGCCGAACAGCTGACTCAGACCAGCGGCGAATTTGCGATCTATATTGCCTACGATACGAACGATGGTGTGCTCCGCTACAACTCGGCGCCAATTCAATTCAACGTCGACTAGTCGCCGGCTGTCGCCAATCGCAGTCACTAGCCAATGACCGCGCAAGAGGGTTATTATCAGCCCCCTTGCGCGGTTTTTCTTTGTCTAAGCCCTTTCCATACGGGCTACACGGGGCTAGCTGATTCCGCCAAGCTAGGCAAAATAACATTACTAAGAATAAACGGAGAGCTGAAAATGACTAGGTTCATGCTAAACAACTGGCACAAATCACTACTGACGATCGCAGTCAGCCTAACCCTTTCCACCGGTGTTCAAGCGGATTCGTCCTGGCCACAAGCAGAGGCAGGTGCTGCCGCTGCGGGCTTCACAGATGAAGGGATCCAGGCTTTAGACGCCGCCATGGAGAAGATCGTTGCCGATCAAGATGTAGCAGGAATGGTTTGGATACTCGCTAAAGATGGTGAGGTTGCGACTTTCGAGACCACTGGCCTTGCCAGAGTCGATGATCAAGCTCCTATGGAAATGGATTCACTCTTTCGGATTTATTCAATGTCCAAACCAGTGACCGGCGTTGCTCTAATGATACTTCACGAACAAGGCCTCTGGGATTTCGATGACCCCGTTAGTAAGCATGTTCCTGAGTTGGCGAACCTGCGTATCATGAGCAGCTACAATGACGAAGGCGAAATGGAACTGGTCTCGGCTACACGCGAACCAAACATGCGCGAACTGCTTAACCACTCGGCAGGGTTCGGTTACGGCCTTGGCGGTAGCGATCCGATCAACAACAAGTTTCGCGACACAAAAGTACTTGCCTCTTCAGACCTCGACGACCTTATTGAGAAAGTTGCCGATATACCCCTGCTGTTTCAGCCCGGCGAACAGTGGTCGTATTCGATTGCCGTAGACATTCAAGGCTACATTGTGCAGAAGCTTTCAGGGGTCAGCTTCGGCGAGTTCCTGCAGCAGAATATCTTTGCGCCTCTAGACATGACTGATACGGGTTTCTATGTGAAAGCCGAAGACGTCAGCCGCTTTGCTGAGGTTCACAATTGGGATTCTGAACGCAATCGCCTAGTACAGAGGCCACACCGTGCCGATAGGCCCAGCTATCTCGACCCAGAGCGATTAGAGTCTGGCGGCGGTGGACTCGTTTCATCCACACATGACTATGCACGTTTTATTCAGATGCTAGTCAACGAAGGTGAGCTAGAAGGCCAGCAAATACTTTCACCCGAGTCTGTACGGATAATGCGCACCAATAGCTTACAAGATGAGTTAAACCTACGTGGCACAGCTACGAGTGACGGTCAGGCTGGCCAAGGCTTCGGCGTCGACTTTGCGGTTATTTACGATCCCAAAAAAGCGAATACACCGGCTAGCCCGGGCACTTACTATTGGGCTGGCGCTGCCGGCACTTGGTTTTGGGTGGACCCGGTTGAGGATATGTTTTTAATTGGCATGATTCAGGCGCAAGGCGCAAGACGCCCCGGTGCTGCGAATATGAGAAATGTATCCCGCGATATCATCTACGACAGCATTGTCGACTAGGCAATCTATTCACAAGAGTTAGGCGTTAGAACCTAACTCTTGTGATGTCTTATCTCCACATTGCCTACTCATTGCCTATTCGGGCAACGGCACTTCCAATACATCCGGCACACCATAGCCTCTATGCACCGCGGGCCGGCTCACGATATTTAGATACCAGCGCTTTAGATTCGGGTAGTCTGACAAATTCATCTGCTGAAATTCGAAGCGAGATATCCATGGCCAGGTTGCTATATCGACTATCGAATACTCATCGCAAATAAATTCTCTACCCTGAAGCCTGTTCTCTAGTACCTGATACAGGCGCGCATTCTCCTTAGCGTAACGCTCTTCAGCATAAGGCGACTTGCCTGGGTTAAATTTTACAAAATGATGCGTTTGACCCAGCATTGGCCCAATTGAGCCCATCTGCAACATTAGCCATTCAATCTGCTCCCAGTACTTGTCTCCCATTGGACTTAGTAACTTTCCAGTCTTGTTCGCCAGATACATTAAAATTGCACCTGACTCCATTAGATGAATCCCTGTATCATGATCGACAATGACGGGAATTTTATTGTTAGGACTGAGCTGTAAAAAATCCGGCTGGAGCTGATCCCCCTTTGTAATATCGATGGGAAAAACACGGTAAGGCAGACCGATCTCTTCTAGCATGATGGACACCTTACGCCCATTCGGCGTATTCCATGTATAAAGATCAATTCCTTTCTTGTTCTCTACTGTGCTCACATCGTATCCTCTGATATTAAATTTAACTCACTGATAGCAATTCCAATTCTATGTCACTCGATAGATCCATTCTGCGCGTTAGCAGTCCATCCAAAGTTCCCGGCCATACCGTATATGGAGATTGGGCCTTGCCTAGAAGTGAGTATAGCTATATTGCGCTATTCGATCTCGCAAAAAAACACATGCTAGGAAAACAACCCAAGACAGTTCGTTTCAGCGACATTTGCGCGAAGTCTGGAAACTGGTTTGGAGGGGATGATTTTTTTGAAAAGAGGCATGAGAGCGCCGATGTAAAGTACCCAGGAAGGCTAGTCCGTGCCATGCCGAATCCCTGTGACCGACCCTATCGCATGGTAGATGGGCGGCGCCGCATGGAGAAACTAAAACGCCATGGGGACTAAATTGGAAACTTCTTTGTGTTTGAATACGCCGACTGAAAAGAATTTATCTTCGATTTCCTGATGGAGAAAGGTGTGTAGGTATAGTTGCAAAAGCAGTGGCAAGACTGCCACTGCTTTTTTCAGTTTCCAGCGTAATCACACTAGCCATATGTAGAGAATTGCCGCCAGCATGACCCCGTGATAAGCAGGAAATCCCCAAATGTATTTCTTGTCGCGAGAGTTGTCGTATAGCTCACCAAACTCATCCCAGTTCTTCGCCATCATCAACTCAGGATTTCTGTACAAATAATAAAAAGCAGATGCAGCAGAAATACCGATTACTGCGCCGACGTAATCCTTGTCAAAGAATGTATTCAGCACTGCTATGCCAATAGAAATTGGGCACATTACCGTGATGGCTCGCTTCGCGAGTTTTGGTGTCATCTAGTACTGCCCTCTATTACTATTTAGGATAGTCGGTCGTATAGCGCTGACCCTACTTCATAGCCAATCCCAAATGAAACTCCGACCAGTGCACCAACAGCTCCTCCTCGCGCCGCGCCGTATAATGTATTTGTAGCTATTCCCCCTATAAATGAACCTCCAGCCGCTCCATTCGCAGCATAGTCACCTATGCCGCCGCCGCTAACCCTCTCTATCTCATCTAAAGTAAGTTCTCGCATATCTGTTCTCCTAATCAGTTAGTAAAAATACCCTCTTTTTATCTAGGGATAATCTAAGACTAGTTAGTGCTTAGCGGATCACCAGTTTTTTGAATATTTAGAATGTATCGGCAACTATATTGCAGCAATAGTTTACAAATGGTTTACACGGAGGAGGGATAAAGCAGAAAGGGCGTCTTACACCGACGCCCCTGTGAGTGAAGAACGCAGGCTAGCAATCTCGAATAAAGTCGTAGTCAATCGGCTGTCCAAGATCGATCTTATGATGGGTAGACGGCATCGGGTATTTTAGTCCCGTGGCACAGTTAAATAGCAGAACCTGCTCGTGGGTTTCAATGCGCCCACTGGCCAATTCCTGTTTAAGCGCAGCTAGCGTCGCTGCGCCTTCTGGGCAGAGCAGTATTCCTTCCTTGCGAGCACATTCCTGATGCGCTTCAATTATGGACTCGTCGCTTACCGCGACAGCGAAGCCATTACTCTCACGCACCGCATCTAAAATCAGGAAGTCTCCGACCGCCACCGGCACCCGAATGCCTGATGCAATAGTATGAGCATCGACCCAAGGTTCTGCGTGGCGCGTTCCTTCGTCGAACGCCTTCACGATAGGCGCACAGCCCTCGGCCTGCACCGCCACCATGCGCGGTCGCTTGGACCCAATCCATCCGATAGCCTCGAGCTCATTAAACGCCTTCCACATGCCAATCAAACCTGTACCTCCGCCGGTCGGGTACAGAATGACATCGGGCACCTTCCAATCCAATTGCTCCGCTAACTCCAAACCCATCGTCTTCTTGCCCTCTATACGATAGGGCTCTTTCAAGGTGGAGGCATCAAACCAATTCATGATCTCTTTGCCCTCTCCAACGATGCGACCGCAGTCATTGATATAGCCGTTGGCGAGGAATGTCTTACCACCCTGGAAGGCGATCTCTTCGATATTTACCTTAGGCGTATCTTCAGGGCAGAAAACATAGGTTTCTATGTCTGCAGCAGAACAATACGCGGCGAGGGCGGCACCGGCATTGCCGTTAGTGGGCATCGCCATGCGCGTAACGCCCAACTCCTTAGCCATCGCGACGGCAAGCGCCAAGCCTCTCGCCTTAAACGAACCAGTTGGTAGGCGCCCTTCGTCCTTGATGAGGATCTCGCCGCAGCCATACTCGTTCTGTAATTTTTCAGCTGGCAAAATCGGTGTCATCAATTCGCCAAGTCGAACGATGTTGCTCGCCTTGCGAACCGGTAAGAATTCACGGTAGCGCCAAAACTCAGGCAGCCTTCCCTCGAGATCTTCCTTGTCTACCGCTTTCGCTAGAGCATCTAAATCGTATTTGACCAATAGAGGTTTACCCGCTTCAGATAAACCGTGAAGTTGATCGGCCGGATAGATCTTGCCCGTGTAGCTACACTCAAGATGGGTCACAAAAGTTTTAATCTCTTCCATTCTGTTTTTCTCGTCTTGTGTAAAAAATTCTTAGTTAAAAATCTGAGCTATCGCAGCCGAAACATTTTTTCGATTGCACCATCGTTACCAATCCCATGATAGATCGCAGCACCGATGTGTAGCAGAAGCAATCCTAACAATGCCCAGCAACTCCATAGATGGATCTCGGAGAATAGGATATTGAGGTCGTCATTCTCCGCGGTCATTGATGGAATGTCGACTAACCACCATATAGTTGTAGTCCAACCGCTGTAGGAAGATGACATGTAGCCACTGAGACAACAAACCGTCAACAGTGTATACAGCAGTAAATGATCCATCACTGCCAAGCGCTGCAACCATCCTTGAGACGAACTCGCCTCCCGCAGCAACGATCTAATACGCATTGCAGCCATCGTGATTACAGCAATAAACAGGGTGATTCCGATATTCTTATGCAGTTGAAACGGCAGTTCACGGTATGTGAATTCGGCGGAGGGGAGCGGTAAGGACAACATCCACCAACTCGAAACGAAAAGAAAAAAGACAGAAGCTGCCAGCAACCAATGTAGAACTACCACCAACCGCGGTATGTTCTCATTTTCAGGCTTCACTGGACTCCTAGTTCCCGACATCAGTTATCCAACTTATTTGGCTGCCCGATGCGAATGACCGCGACTAACATGCAAAGATGGATGCAGGTCCATAGTAACAGCGGCCACAAATATTGTGCACGCAGCAATGGACCGGTATTCATAGCAGCAACGAAGCCCACCACATCGATGATTAGAAGCAATGCAGTACTCAAGATCAGCAAGCGCAGCGGTGGACTCTGTCTATTTATTAGGCCAAAGGCGGTTACTAGGGAAAATAGCGTCGCTGCTATTCCTAAACTCGAGAGCGTAAGTTGATAGGAGCGAAACCACTCGGGACTCGAACTCAAGATGATGCGCACATTGCTCACCATCAGCTGACATTCTTCTAAGGAGAGTTGTTCTTCTTCTAACTCGTCCGCTGGGCAATCTCCAGAGAAACCGAGGTCCGCGCTGCTGCCTGGGCCTATCACTGCCTGCTTAAGCAATTCATTACTGTGGCTAGCTAACAACAGAAGACCAAACAACATGATGACTACGGCTAGCCATGAAAAATTGGCATTCTTGATTTCGCTGTAGCTCATGATTTTATTGCTGCTTTTTTTCTATCTATTTTTCTATCACTTGTACTATTCAACTTGGTTTGAGTACTTGTCGCGGTAGCGTTCGTAAAGCTGTTGCTGTGTGCCGAATAGATCGATGTCGCGACCCTGAATGTAGGCGCCAAGGATCTGGCTAGTCCGCATGTCCAAAGCATCTCCTGTAGAGACGAAAAGTGTGGCGTCCTTGCCTACTTCAAGAGTACCGATTCTATCATCGACGCCCAATATCTCTGCGTTATTCTTGGTGATTAGCATCAGCGCAGTTTCCTGACCCAAGCCGTATGCCGCCGCCGTTCCTGCAAGGAAAGGAAGGTTTCTTTGACGCTGAATCATGCCTGTTGCACCGCCACTAAGACCAACCTTCAAACCCGCCTGAGTTAGAAGAAAAGGCATCTTATAGGGCTCGTCTATGTCGCGCCATGCCATGCCAGGGAGGTTGTGAACAGCCTCATAGAGCACCGGAATATCCTCTGTCAGTAGCAGGTCCTTAACCATTAACGCCTCTCTGCCACCGACTATCACGACACCGGCAATGGGATAGCTGCGCGCAAAGCGCACCGCACTAATAATTTCTTTCGCCTCGTTGGCATGCAGGTATAGTTTGGCGGATCCATTGAACAAGGGTTGCATTGCTTGCAGGTTTAGATTGAGTCTCTCTCCCGTGTAGGCCTGTGCACTTTGAAACAGCGAGTGTAATATCTGAACTGCTCCCGCGTATTCCTGGTTGTCCACAGTTTCGAATTCGAATGTCTGAGGATTTCGGCGACGGACCTGCATCAGCGGCCAGTTCAGATGAATCCCATCATCTATGCGTAGCGCGGCATCTTCCCAATTCCAACCATCCAGTTTCATCAACGTTGATGAGCCTGCTACCAAGCCACCTTGGGGCGTCACCTGAGCAGTAAGAATGCCATTGAATCGATGCGTGGAGATGATTTCAGAATCTGTGTTATATGCTATGGCCGCGCGAACACTTGCATTGATATCGCCGTACTCTTCGTTGTCTTGAGTCGCCCTACTGGCACTGACTTCGTTTAAGCCGAGCGTTGTGTTGGGCAATACGAAACCGGGATACACATGCTGACCCTGAATATCGATCACTAGATGATTCTGCAAATCGATGTTGTCGTTTACTGAGCCTATGGCTGTGATGATCCCATCAGTGAAAGTAATGACTCCGTCAGCGATCACCTCGCCATTACCGACATGAATGACGGCGCCGGTAATGGCGATCGGATCAGTTTGATCAGCAGCTGGTAACGGAACGATCGCTGAGCTCATCGAGAACGTCACGATGAGGTAGCAAGCTAAAGATAGGAAGATGATGCGTGTTGCTTGCATTTTGTGTAATAGGCTCATGATTTAGTCCTCATTCCCTGCGTTACCAATTGCCGCGATTATTCTGGCACGTTCACTGGCGATCTGTTCACGCATGAGCAGGTCCTGCTGCCTATCGTAATAGGGCGTACCTTCAATCCATGTAGTCTCAGCTACTGCGTATATAGATAAGGGGTGGTCTGACCAAAGCACAAGGTCCGCGTCTTTGCCGAGAGTGATGCTGCCCATGCGATCTTCGAGATGCAGTAGTATCGCTGGATTGATGGTCACCTGTTTGAGCGCGTCAACTTCACTCATACCTCCGTACTTCACCGACTTTG
This sequence comes from uncultured Gammaproteobacteria bacterium, assembly GCA_913058275.1. Lineage (GTDB taxonomy): Bacteria > Pseudomonadota > Gammaproteobacteria > Pseudomonadales > Pseudohongiellaceae > UBA9145. The sequence goes on from CAJXQP010000020.1 coordinate 12,060, forward strand.
CAGCCTCTTGATTCAATCTGCGCGACATCTCAGCATCGTCAGAGTTTATAGCCACCACTACTCCAGCCTGTTGCATGATTGCCGCATTATAGGGAATCGCCTGAGACGCCTCCCATTTGTACCCCCACCAATCGGAGAAGGTAGAGCCACCGGCGCCATGTTGCGCCATCTTGTCTGCAACCTTGTAGCCTTCCAATATATGCGTGAACGTATTGATGTTGAAATCAAATGAGTCTGCCACATTAATAAGCATATTGATTTCGGATTGCACATAGGAATGACTGGTTACATAGCGTTCGCTATTCAGTATCTCTAACATGGTCTCGTGAACTAAGTCCCTGCGTGGCTCCGCGGTACTACGCTGCTGCGAGCGCGAAAGACTGTTGTAGTCGTCCCAACGTTTATCGTATTCGCGCGCCTGACTGAATGCATTCACGAAAACCTGTTCAACTCCCATACGAGTCTGTGGATAGCGTACCGATTCATCATTGCGGCTGCGTTTCACGTTTTCACCTAGGGCAAACTTGATGAACTCATCAGCACCTTCGATCAGCAACTGTTCCGGAGGTAGTCCCCAACGCATCTTGATGATCGCCGATTGACCGCCTATCGGATTTGACGAACCATGTAATAACTGTGCTGCGGTAACTCCGCCCGCTAGGTTTCGATAGATATTGATACTCTCGGAATCGACTACATCCTTCATTCGCACCATGCTTGAATTAGTTACGATTTCATTGATATTGAACAGCGCAATATGAGAATGTTCATCAATGATTCCTGGCGTGAGATGCTTACCGCTTCCATCTACCTCGACGACATTATTGGCAGACAAATCTTGGCCTACCTCCGCTATTTTTCCATCTCGCACTAAAACATCGGCAAGCAAGGTGCCTGCGTCGTCATTGGTCCAAACAGTAGCGCCTCTTATTAGCAGATCCTGTTGCTGTGGAACACTCTCGCGGCCGTGGGCAACGAACGGCAAGCTGATACTGCTTGGCAAATCCGGAACATCCACGTCTACATCGGCATCGACAGATTCTTCAGTGATGTTGGCAACGCGATTCAGTTGCCAGGCCATCATCTCCCCAGAGGCTGAACGGCCATTGCCTCTGAAACCCTGGTCCACCGGCCAGCCATTCAACCTGCTTCTATTCCCAGCATCGTCTTCGGCGAAACTGAGCGAAATTAGATCATCTGTTAGTTCGATAGTTATTGCTCGGGTTTCATCATTTGATAGCAGAATATTTGCACTTGGCTTACCCGACTCAAACGTCAACTCTATATCGTAGGACCGATCCTCGAGAACTAACCGATAGTTACCATCGCGGTTATCGAAGTCACTCGCCAAAATGTGCTTCTTCCCGCGAATCCAGTTTTCAAGTAATTGGGAATCAGTCTCGAAAAGATCGCCAGACGCGATCACGAAATTGGCATACGCATCTGGTATCAATTGACCTATCAAAGATTCGACACCTAGTAATTCTGCTGGTATGCGAGTTATAGAATCGATCGCACTCTGAGGAGAGAGTCCATTGGCAACTGCCTTTCTTAAATTGGATAGAAAATTTTCGTCGGCATCGCTGCTTGTTATAGCAAAGGAAATTTCATTGTCGATTAGTACGCGCGGGTTAAATGGTGCGAGCTCCCAATGCTTCAAGTCGGCAAGAGAAACATCATCGGCCTCGATCACATCATCGACCTTTGGCGCATCGGGGAAATCGATCGGTACAATTAGTGACGCACCTGTATTAGCTATCAAGCCCGCCCGCTTATAGCTATCGCCACTGACCTTGAGAATATATTGCGAGTCAAACTCATCACCTATCTTGTCTGCCTTTAGCGCCTGCTGCCAATTATTGACTGCCATGATTTGCGGAAGTGATTGATAGGCGGTCCAGGCCTCTAACGTGTCATCAGTGAACGGTCTTGGTTCTTGAGCTGTGAACCAGCTCGCGTCCAGATAAGTCTGCCTAAGCAATGCAAACGAACCCATGAGAGACGAAGGCATGGACTGTGTCGATGTTCCCTTCGCTAGAGAGTAGTGCGCAGCCGCGTCGGGCACGATTATAGATTCGTTCGCGCGCTCATCGCCCAATGTAATCAATGCCGAGGTACCTCGAGCGATTCCGTCTGCGCGAAGGACTAGCACTGATGAGAATCCTAGCTTTCGAAACCTCTCACGCGCTTCAGATTCTGGGCTGAAAGCAGTACTCGCTCGGAAATTGGAACGAATGGCATCGTTTACATTCAGTGCCTGATCTGCAGAGAATAGGTTCTCTGCCCCGGATGTTCTGCCTTCGCGTTCTAATGTCGGAATACCGTATTGAGTATAGATATCGACAAAGCCGGGATAAATATACCGGTTTCCCAAATCTACCTCGAAATAACCCGCGGACACATCAATACCGGCGCCAACTTCTACGATTCGTCCTTCTCTTATTAGCAGTGTCGCGTTGTTGAGATAACTACCATCGGGCTGATATAGGTTCGCGTGAGTAAACGCGAAAGCATTCTGCCTAACATCGGCAATTCCATTGGGCGTGAAATTGTCTTGAGCAATGCCGCTGGAAATACCTGTAGTCAGCAGTAACGCTGCAACTGCAGTACGGACAACTAGATGTACTCTTTTCTTCACGGTGTGATGCCTCCAATCGGAATCCCGGATGGTAGTTCGGTTTATCTTACCCACATCTTCTGGCAAATATAAGAGCAGGACTTTTTCTGGATTTTTCTGCGACTTCCCTTTTTTTCAAATCAGGTATAATTCTTTGCAATAGTGCTAATTTTAGTAATTTACAACCATTGAATACATATCGGAGATTCGAAATGTCGTCACCCGTAAAGATTTTTATTTATACTTCGTTTGCAATATTGGCGGCCTGTGGAGCCGAAGAAAGCACAGTGGACTCGGCGCAAAGTGTTACTGCGAGTCCTGCAGCTGAAAATGCTGAAGTATTGACTGCCGAGCTAGGTAGCTTCGGCATAGACCTGTCTCATCAGGATTCAAATACGCGAGCTGGCGATGATTTCTTTCGCTTCACGAATGGCCAATGGCTTGATACTTATGAGCTTCCCGCGGATCGAAGCAATTATGGTTCGTTCTCAGTTCTCGGTGATCGTTCCGATGAGAGAGTACGCACGATCATTACCGACCTAACTTCAATCGAGCCAGCACAGGATTCGATGGAGCAGAAGATCAGCGATTACTATCTCAGCTACATGAATACCGATGCACTGAACGAGCGCGGCATCAGCCCCCTGCTACCCGGATTGTCTCGACTTGCCCAGATCGACACAGCACAAGAGTTGGTTGCTGCTTTTGGCCGCTCTCGCATAGATACCACGGCCAGCCCAATTAGCTTCGGCATAGGTGCGGACCGTAGCAATCCCGATCGCCACCAACTCGGTGTGTCTGTTGGCGGAATAGGACTACCTGATCGCGATTATTACCTCGAGGACACGGAGCAATATCTACATGTCCGCGCAGAATACGTAGCACATATAGAGCGTATCTTAGATTTCGCCAACATCGAAGACGGACCCACGAAAGCTGCAGCTGTGTTAGCGGTTGAAACTCAAATTGCAGAGCATATCTGGCCAAGAGCTGATCGACGCAATCGTGATCTCACCTATAATCCAATGAGCTACGCTGAATTCACTGCCGCCTACCCAGGCTTTGATTGGGATGGCTACTTCTCCTCAGCGGGAGTTCAAAATCTACAGGATTTGAACGTTTTCTTCCCAAGCGCCATGGCACCGATCATCGATCTTATAGCTGAAATTCCAGTAGCGAACTGGAACAGTTACATGACTTATCACTTCATCTCAAACAATGCGAGTGTGTTGTCTGACGAGATCGATCAAGAGAATTTTCACTTCTATTCCACAATTCTAAACGGCGTGCCTCAGCAGAGGGAGCGTTGGGAGCGAGGCGTCGCTCGAGTGGGCGCACTTAACAGTCTCGGCGAGGCGGTTGGCCAGGTTTATGTAGAGCGTCATTTCCCAGAATCTGCGAAACAACAAATGGGAGAATTGGTTGAAAATTTGAGGACAGCTCTTGCACAAAGTATCGAGCAGCTCGATTGGATGGGAAATGAAACAAAGGCAGAAGCAATATTGAAACTCAATGCCTTCCGACCCAAAATCGCGTACCCCAATGAATGGACAGATTTATCTTCGATTGAAATTGGTCACGACGATCTATTTGCTAATGCGCAGAGCGTGCGAGAATTTAATTATGAGGACAGCCTGAGTCGGTTAGGCAAGCCTACCAATAGAGAAGAGTGGGGTATGACACCGCAAACGGTGAATGCCTATTACAATTCTTCTTTTAATGAAATTGTATTTCCAGCTGGCATTTTACAACCACCCTTCTTCGATCCAGCTGCAGATCTGGCCGTAAACTACGGCGGCATCGGTGCGGTCATTGGTCACGAGATGGGTCACGGCTTTGATGACCAAGGCTCTAAGTCTGACTCTATGGGCGTACAGCGAAATTGGTGGACCGACGAAGACCGCTCCAACTTCGAAGTTCTAACAACGGCACTTGCCGCACAGTACGACCAGTTTGAACCCGTAGAAGGATATTTTATCGATGGTAATTTCACGCTAGGGGAAAACATCGGAGACGTTGGTGGTCTATCTCTCGCGTACCGCGCCTATAAAATGGCACTAGATGGCGAAGAAGCAGCTATTATAGATGGACTGACAGGCGACCAACGATTCTTTCTAAGCTGGGCACAAGTTTGGCAAAGAAAGTATCGAGAAGACGCGCTGATTCAGAGACTGACATCTGATCCTCATTCGCCATCAGAATTTCGTGTCAATGGCGTAGTAAGAAACTTCGACGAATGGTATGAAGCGTTCGACGTTCTGCCCGAAGATGCCTTATATTTATCGCCAGAAGAACGCGTTCGAATTTGGTAGCTTAAGAAAACAATACTGGGAGTTTAGTTATGATAGCCAGAAAGATTATTTTGCTACTAAGTTTTCTGGCTATCGGCACAAGCGCCGCACAGCAAAACTTCGATATCCTCGTTCAAGGAGGGCGCATCATCGATGGCTCGGGCAATCCCTGGTATGAGGCCGACGTGGGTATTCGCGGAGAGCGTGTCGTCGCGATTGGCGATCTATCCAACGCAACCGCAGGCCAAGTGATCGATGCCAGTGGCCTAGTTGTTTCCCCCGGGTTTATCGATCCTCACACTCACGCCCTACGCGGCATCTTCGACGTACCCAATGCCGAGAGTTCCTTGCTGCAAGGTGTTACCACTCTCACTGAAGGCAACGATGGCAGCTCCCCGTATCCTATAGATGAGCATTACCGCGCCATCGAGGAGAAACAAATCAGTCCCAACTGGGCTGTGTTCGTCGGTCAGGGAACTATCCGCCAGATAGTTATTGGCGAAGATGATCGAGAGGCGAGCGCTAGCGAATTACAACGCATGAAGGACATGGTCGCTACTGCGATGGAACAAGGAGCTCTGGGAATTTCAACCGGCCTATTCTATGTACCCGGTAGTTTTACTCCCACTGCTGAGGTCGTCGAGTTATCGAAGGTCGCCGCCGAATATAACGGCATCTATATATCTCATATGCGTGAAGAAGCTGCGCAACTTCTAGATTCGGTTGCTGAAACTATTCTCATTGGTGAGCAGGCAAATATTCCCGTGCAGATTACGCATCACAAAGTAATCGGTGTTGAAAACTGGGGAGCGTCTGTCGACAGCCTACGCATGGTCGATGAGGCACGAGCGAGAGGCATCGATGTAACCATAGATCAGTATCCTTACACTGCATCGCAAACTGGTATTGCTGCACTAATACCACAGTGGGCACAAGAAGGTGGCGAGGAGCGAATGATTGCTCGCATCGATAGCCCTGAGACTCGCGGTACAGTGAAAGCGGCAATAGTTGATAAAATTCTCTACGACCGCGGTGGCGGCGATCCCAAAAATGTTTTCATCTCTCGCAATCCTCGCGTTCGTTCTATGGAAGGAAAGAACCTTGCGCAGCTCACCCAAGAGCGGGGTATGAACCCGACACCGGAAAATGCAGCAGAAGTGGTGATGGATATCGTAAAAGCTGGTGGAGCAACTGCGGTCTATCACGCTATCGGCCCTGAAGATGTAGAGCACATCATGCGCCACCCTGCAGCTGCTATCGGCTCCGATGGCCCTCTGTCAGTGTTTGGAGTGGGCACGCCACATCCACGTCAGTACGGCACCTTTGCGCGAGTTCTTGGTTACTATGTGCGAGAACGCGGCATCATCTCCTTAGAAGAGGCCGTTCGAAAAATGAGCAGCATGTCGGCACAGCGGCTCGGCATTCGTGACCGTGGACTATTGGTCAAAGGTTACTTTGCGGATATCGCTATTTTCGATTCAGAAGAAATAAGTGATATGGCCACGTTCGAAGATCCACATCAATACGCGGTAGGCATGAAATATGTTTTGGTTAACGGCGAATTGGTAGTTGAGCAAGGTAAACACACTGGCCGGCGCCCCGGAAAGATTCTTCATGGCTCTGGTTATATTGCAAACTAAGTGTAGATGGCAATCTGCTCGCTAAGCGGCTGCAAAGCCACTGACTGGCGAAATTCGCCATTTTTAGTGACCCCCCCCTATATCAATCTCCTAAAATACCTTAACTCATTGTTTTTTATAATTTTGTGGAATTGGCACAATATTCGCAATACATATAAGGCTACTACCGAAAGTGGCATTTTATAAGGCACAGAAGTCCCAAAGGAGTAATTTATGAAGCTATTGTCGAATTTCCTGGTCATCGTATTGGTCATCATTGGTGTAGTGGCTATTCTGCCCTTACTATCCTTTGGCTTTGCCCTCTTAGGTGGCGCGGCGGTCTTAGCGATTTGGATCCTCCCAGTTTGGATTATCGCTACGTCGGACAAGACCACGGGCTATGAGAAGATAGCTTGGTTGCTAGCGATGTTCTGTCTTTCTTGGTTTGCCTGGATATTCTATTTCTTCCTAGCCCCGATCAAGCCCCGCGAGCGCCAATATCACTACTAAGTAGCGCACCCCGGCCTCTGGCTGGGGCATGAAGCCTGCTTCTAATGTTTCTGCGTTGAGGTATGATGTTCAGCTGCAATAGCAGGAAGAACGAATGCCAATTATTGAAGTAAAACACCTCGCGAAGAAATATCCACTTCCCGGTAAGAAATCTGAATTCTTTTATGCCGTCGATGGCATCTCACTCAACATCGAGGCCGGAGAAATCTTTGGCATCCTTGGCCCGAATGGCGCAGGCAAAACAACCACGTTAGAAATGTTGGAAGGCTTGAACGACATCGATGGCGGTAGCGCAACTATCGACGGAATCGATGTTGCCTCGCAGCCCTATAAGGTCAAAGAAATAATCGGCGTGCAATTACAAGCCAACGAATATTTCGACAACGTTACCCTCAATGAACTACTTACTCTATTCGCCGCTCTCTATAATCTGTCTCTTATACACATCTGACGCTGCCGACGAATAGAGAGGTG
>CAJXQP010000021.1 GCA_913058275.1 uncultured Gammaproteobacteria bacterium
GGGCTCGGAGATGTGTATAAGAGACAGCTAATACTGAGATCAACTGGGGCGAGCAAAGTTGGGAAGAGATGTTCATGGGATTCTATACTTGGAAGAACGTTGACCAAGGTGGCTCTGACTAGTTCCGACTATCTAGACAGACAAAGAAAAGGATGAATTCTTGCGAATTCACCCTTTTCTTATCCTTCAAATAAAGTAAGCAATTTTCTAAAGAGCTACCCTACTGCCCGCGTGGTGGTGGAAGCGTCCAATCGCAGCCTTCGCACTCCGGCGACCTATCATTCTCGCTCATCACCGCGAAGATAAAGTCACGCCATACTTCGTTTGGCTGCCATACGGTATTCATATCTTCCTTAGCCTCGGCAATGGGCACGTCCTCATAGATCACTCGATAGAGGAAACTAAATGCCGTCGCTCTCGCATTGACCTGACAATGCAGTAACGTCTTCTTGTCAGTATTGCGCTGCATGGAATCAGCAAATGCATAAAAATCCGCGGGCAAAGGGTTATCGAAATCCACCGGCACCTGCATATACTCCATGCCAAGACCTTTTATTACCTGGTCCGCATCCGTCAGCGCATTCTGATTATTTGTGAAAGCTATATACACGATTCTCTCAAAGCCGTGCTCCGCTATCGTCGCAAATTGCTCGCGGCTAGGCTGCCCTGCACTAGCAAAGGTTGGACTGTACTGGCGAAAATTAACGATCTCAGCCAAGGCAGGATCAGCCTCCTCTACAGCATAGGTGTCGCCGGCTAAAAAGGGCGTGAGGATTAGTAGACTCGATAGAATTTTATTCATTGTTTCTCCAACTGTGTTTTTACATCTGAGGCGTTATTTAGTTGCGGAAATACTATAGCAGAGGACTCGCGGGAACTTCTATTAAAATGCGCTGCGGCATACTGTCACGTAATATTCGATATCACTAGAATAAACGTACTATAAATCGAGCGTAAGTAGCGGATAATTATCATTTAATTTCATAGCCTTATATATAGAATAAATAGTTCCTAGGCATCTTGATAGAAAGTGGTCCCTCACAGGCAGTTTTCGGATCAATACCCGCCCGGTTACTGGCATTTGATTTGTAGAGTGCTACCGACTTATTGGCCAATCATCGCCTACTACACGACGGTAGCACCGGATGGTCCAAACTGGTTTTTCTACCTTGCCATTGTTATGAGCTTGATCATACAACCTCTAGCAATTGCCTATCTATATCGAAGGTTTGAAGGAAGTTTGCTGCGCGTCTAAGCACACTCCAATACCTTTGAAATTTCACCAGAAGCCCCAGAAAAAAAACTCCTGCCTAGTGGCTGCACTGTAGCAGCGGCTAAACCTATTACTGCGCGTCTTGTAGCCCCGGCGAACTAAGCTCTCCTACAAAAAGTTGTTCGGCCAGATCATGCTGCGCCACATGTGTGCGACCGGACTACCATCGAAGCCTAAGCCCTCTTTCGGTTGCCTAAAGTGGCGGCCGATAATATCGGTGAAATCGTCCACATCGACGACCACGCCTTCTTCGAACGCATAGTGATCATTCATGGTTATTAACCGAGCAGTCATGTACCAGCGATGCTTCTTCGCCTCTTCCCAGGCTTGCACAAGGTAGGGCTCGGGTTTGTAGTCTGCACCGAAGAAGTCTATGTATGCCGCTGGATATTCATAGCCCACGGACTCATCCGGGAAGAACCGCAGGGCTTGATGTTTCTCGATGGCCCAGCTTATCTCTTCATCTACGTAAGGCTTGATCATCTGCGCACACCAATAGCCGTGATCTGTTCGAATGAAGTTTCCCACACAAATATCATGCAACAGACAGGCTAGAACGATCTTCTCGTCCATACCATTCATTCTGGCGAGTCGCGCACTCTGCAGCACGTGATTAGCTGGCGCGAACCTAAGTTTGAAGAAGTCTATCAGGGTCGGTGCCGCCGGCATCTCGGGAAGCCGCGGATCTTCGTGCTGATACCAGGGGCGGGTATCACCTGCCACCGGCTCGGGTGTAGGGTCAATACTGCAGAACCAGGGTTGGGCAATGCGCTTATCCAACTCTACGCTCATCGCGTCTTCGAGCGTATCGGCTTTAGCGGAAAGAGTAGCACCGCCGGCGATGGAGGCCACTGTCGCTGCACTTAGGTTATTTAAAAAAGAGCGTCTGTCCATTTCTCATTCCCCCTCTTATGGAGTCTAAAAAAGATGCAGATACGGCTTTATTCGGCACCACTGTAGTGTAGATTTAGCATGGAACTGTAGCCTATGCCAACTGGTTTGTTCAACTATTGTGTCTATAGGCTCTAGTATTCGCTCTTTCTGTGGGCATCTAGTTTGCTGGAATCAGGTCGAGCTTCTCAAACAACACCGTCTCGATCTTCTCTCGTGTGTAGAAGGCAGGAAATACTTTGTCGTTCGCCCACAATTCGAACAAGTTGTCATACAGCGGGCTATCAGGGTCGCCTACCTGCCCGGGAGTGTTCATGCCGAGAGTATTGTCCCAATCGCGGGTATCAATAAAGATTCGAAACGAGGCACCCGATGTTTGATTGTCGCCGCTGCCAGTGGCACCCAAGGTATAACCGTTACCACCTCTTGGAACGGGACCTACTTCTAGACGGCTTCTAATCTCTTCGTTAACTGCAGCCCCCAGTGGATGACGGATGAGTGCATGTTTGTATTCGGCCTGCCCATATACCCAATCCTCCATATTGGGACCAAATTTTTCTCGTAACGCCGCGACCGCTTGTCCTAGCGTGTTCATGAGAAACTCATCTCTGCCCGCAAGTGGATCGCTGCCGAAGTCACCATCGGGTGCTAACAACATATCGATAGTGGTCTTCAAACCAACACCAATATAGGCGCTCGCCTGTTCAGGTATTTTCAACGCTTCGATATTCTCATCGAGTTGCCGCTCGAACGCTACGTAGATGCCAGCCTCTACCGAGTCCTTGTCTAGCCTAAAGTCCCAGCTCAACAACATTTGCCGCGCTGCTTCTACCTGCCTGTCATCGGCGGGCAGATCTTTGAAAAAAGGCACGAGAGAGCGTGCTGGAATTGAGAGATAGTCATGTTGAAATTCGATCATGTCAGACATATTGAACTTGCGGCCTGAACCCAGCAACTCACTGCCCCGCGCCCAACGGTAGGGATCAGTCCAAGTATGTGCTATCGCATCGAGGTGCGGGTAATCTGGCGGCGTGTAGTTGCTGTTGGAAGTCTCAATATAGCCTTCGTCTGGATTAAACGCGTGTGGCTTCTGTTTGATTTCCAAATATCCATCCCACTCATAACGTCCGTCACCTGGAACTGGAACAAGGCCGCTGAAATTTCTACGCAGTGGCGCAATGCCGACCGCTTGCCAACCGATGTTGCCATCTCGGTCCGCCCAGATCATATTCTCGCCGGGTATGTGACTGTAGTTGGAAGCCTCTCGAAACTCTTCCCATGTCTTAGCCTGATCCATGCGCAGCGACGCCAAATACGGTGCTCCGCCTACTTCCATCCAGGCAGGCCGGACCGCGTAGGCCAAGTTCTTGTCTTTGTCTTCGAAGCTTACCGGACCGTGGCGTGTGTATTTCAATTCAACCGTTACTGACGGCGCGCCCTTGACCTCGATCACTTCCTCTATGATCTCCATATCTTCCCAACTTCCCTGAAAGCGATACTGATTCGGATTAGCGGGATTTGTCTCATAGACCATCAGGTCTTCGCCATCGGTGCCGAACACAGTGAGGCCCCACGCGCCCTGCTCATTGTGTCCTATAGAGATACCCGGAATCTCGGGCTCTCCTCCACCAATTACATTCCAGCCAGGGCCAACCAGATGCACCCAGTAGCGCAACGAAGGAACCGATTGGGCGCGATGCGGATCGTTGATCATCATGGGCCATCCGTCTTGAGTTAGATCGCCGCTGACAACCCAGTTATTGCTACCAATATCATCTAGATCGTTCTTCTGTAGATTGATGTCCTCGGCCAACACAGTGGCCGCAATCTGCTCATAGGACTCTGAAGAATTGCGCGCAGCTACCTCAACGATATCGTTAGCTTCAAACTTCATACTGCTGCGATAGGAGGTATAAAGATGCAATATGTCATTCTGTAATAGCGACTCGCAATCGATCATCGGATCTAAAGTGAGATCAGGTTCGCGCGGGTGAAAGTACTGAAGATCGCGCACAGCATCCTCGCCGATGGCACATACAGCTCTGCCGATATTCAGTTCCTGACCTATGTTACCAAGCAAACCTTGATGGCGAGAGATGACAACTTCTTCTGTCCAGTGCTGCGGCTGAATGCCTAGCAACTTAAAAGGCAACGGCAGTGAATCGGGATCGTCTAGCGCTTCGTCTATGTAAGCATTAACGCCATGTACGAAGGAGGTAATGATATCTACGCCACGCGGATGATAGTGATTCATCTCATCCGCCATCGGCCCGCGAAACTTGAACAAGCGAGTTCCGTGATCTCTATCAATCTCACGCGACCCGAATAGTGCCGCTGTTGTTCCTGTAGCCTGTGCTCGCCAGATTTCGAACTGAAACAAACGATCTCTCGCTGCACTATATCCCTGCGCAAAAAACAGGTCGTGTTCCGTCCCAGCATAAATGTGTGAGATGCCCCACTTGTCTTTGAGAATCTCTACACTCTGATCGAGCCCGTCAATACTTACGGTGCTCGAAATTTGCGCCTGCGCGAAATTGCACACTAGAGCAAAAGTTGTAACGGCAAAAAAGTTGGCGGATAGCTTGGTTAACATTGTGAATCACCTTTAGTCTTATTATTACTATTCGAAATTTTTATTAGTTCTACAACGATTGAGCGTAAATCTAAAATTCAGTAAGCAGCTTTAGTGCTAGCTGCGCTTTATTTTTCGGCACGAATACATGGTCATGATGATAGGCTGCTATAACATTCGCACTGATGTCCTTAGCGGCTAACCTACCCGAGACGGCAGCAGTGAGTCCTACCGAATCGAGACTGGAGTGCACCATTAGAGTAATACAATTAAATACTGAACCATAAGCTAGGCCGGCGTCGTCAGCTGCTTTTCTGTCTAACACGAGAGTCAGACCCTCTTCTTCTTGATAAGACGCAATCGGCTTCCATTCAGCAAAGTCGCCGTATTTCAGATTAGCTGATGTACAAAATACAAAGTCGCCGGGAAGCAAGCTCGGCTGCAATATAGCAAGCAATTTGTCTAAGTCTTCTTCACCTGCCATTGAACTCTCTCTATTGCGCCGTCTGCTGCTGATCGTGTTCCGCTCGTCGCGCTCCAGCCAAAATTCCACTCATCGCATAATTTCCTTCGTGACAGGCAAACTCATAGACCTTACTCGCCGTCGAGAGAAAGCTTAACTCGCCATGCCAGGGCTGCGAATAGTACTCAGGGTCATCGATAGTGAATTCATAGATGATTTGCTCCTCAGATACTCGGGTGAACCGCTCTACCACATGCCCACTACTGGTTAGACTAATAGCCGCCTCTTCCTGCATAGGGCTGAAGTTTGTAGTCTCCACCACCAGTGTGTCGCCGTCCCAATGTGCGACAGATTCTCCGAACATGGGAGCTAAGGCTGCCATCTTGTGTTCAGTATTGATGGGTATGATGCGGGCATGGCTGATCATTTCGGTGCGCAATACTATGTAGTTTTCAGTCTGCACAAATTCGTAATTGTTGTTGTAGAGGCCATTGATCATAGGGGGACCAGTGCGCAGCCCTGTGCTGATACAGCGCTCGGCTAGCGGTCTCGTCTCCGGGCCATCGAAACTGGAATTTTTTGCCCTAAGAGCGGCTTTTCGAGCACGCCCTGCCTCGTTATAGGGAATACGACCGTCGACGGGATCAACGATCCACGCGGTGCGGTGTTCGCCGCTGATGGTGCCAAACTTGGTGCCTGGATCGATCCAGAAGGCATTGTAGCCGCGACCTCTACCTAAATCGGTGCCGTCAGGCAGCTGGCCGGCGACCATATTGTCATCCGTCGCTAAACGCACGTTCTGCGGATGATCATCGGTAGCCCGAATCACTTCGTCATTGCTAAGAGTTGATCCGCTATAGCGCGCATTTCGCTCGAGGGTGGTAATGGATGCATTGCTCCAAGTACCCTGCAGGTCTGGCTTGCCGTCGACAGTACGCGGAGGCTCATAGGCCTGCCCTTGAGCAAGCTGATGCAGCAGCATTGTCAGAAAAAGGACGAAAATTGATAACCGGGATGTTCTTTGCATTATTTACTCTCTTGTTTGCAGTAAGCCGCAACTTGTTTTACCACTAGCCAGCCCAATTTCCAAAAGTATTTGAGCTAGAATCAGCTGGCTGAACAACCCTCAGCTAACTGGCTAAGCTCTTAAGAATCACCTGCCCCTGAGTGTTCTGGCGATGGGAAGGAGTCTTTAAAGGTAAAGGCCTCCGAACTCGCACCCTTCATCCCTAGCAATTCCAGCTTTTCGTGTGCTTGCTCCATTGTTGGAAACGTGCCGGCAGGTATCCACCACAAGACTGAATAGGCCTCTCGCAAAATCTCGAACCACTGTTTTCTCTTGGCCATAATTACAATATGCTCTGAACGATACACATAATTATGCAGAGGCTCGATGTCCGCCCAAATAGACATATTCACCAGTACATCCTCACCAAAAGGGCGAAATTTGGTGGCGCTTCCCTGTTCATCCTGCAATCTCCACAAGAAGCCAGGAGCTTGATCAGCCAACGCATTGATTCGATCTAGATTCGCAAAAAACTCGGCGAGTTGCGGCGATTCCGCTGGTGCCAGCAACTGTGCAACATTGAGTTGTGCAAGCTGCCAGTCGCTCATGAGGCAGTGCTCTGGATAGTGTCCTCGTTTATCTGCTCCCCGTATTCTATCCACTGGGTATCGTAGGCTACGCTTAACTCCTCTAACATCCAGTGCACGATCTGACCTTGGGATTGTGGGTTGGTATAGAAGGTAATATCACTCATAACTTCAGCCTATCTCGAGTTTAGGTTTCATTGAACTACCAAGCTTCATCGCCAGCCAAGCCATCGGTAGGTAGGCCACGATTAGATCGAGTGCAATAAACCAAAATGGAGCGGGAATCAGGGTCGAGGCAACTATACCGCCAATTAGGTAAAGGCCACCGACGAAGTACACGGCGATAGTCTTGTGCGAGGCCGCAACGAAGTATGCCGCTAGTGCGCAGAGCACGGGCTAGAAAGGGAGCTATGAAGTTCAGCGGACCTAACAGATGCATGCCTGCGGACATGCCTTCTACTGTGGTCATGTCTACACCTTCGGGCGGTGGAATAATCATCGGACCAAGCACCACGATGCCTCCATTAACAACACCACCAATGATGACCCCCACTATTATCCCTAAAACGTTTCTGACCGTATTGTTCATAGTGTTTACGCCGATAGTTGCAGCGTCGTCTTAGCGGATTTTCAAGCAATCAACTTCTCTGAAGATAACAGAAGTTTCCTTCGCTGGGTCACTACTTTTTGACTCTCTCCACACGTCGCTACGAAAGTGCTAACAGCTAGACGAGGCGTTCACCATTCGCAACATCGCCGGCACCCACAACGGAGGGATCAGGCACTGCCAACACTACAGCGCCGTCCTTATTGTAGAATCCTGTCACTAGGCACTCAGACATAATAGGGCCGATTTGTTTGGCTGGGAAATTCACTACAGCCATGACCTGCTTCCCTACTAGGTCCTCCTTCTTATAGAGTTTCGTAATCTGGGCGCTGGATTTCTTAATGCCGATCTCTTCACCAAAATCCACCTGTAGTTTGAACGCCGGACGTCGCGCCTCGGGAAAGTCCTCCGCCGCAATGATAGTACCCACTCTAAGCTCTACCTTAAGAAAATCTTCCCACTGAATTTGTTCCATCGCCTCGCCTCTTCCTTTATTTATAGAACCTGTTTCAGATAGTAACACTTACAATTCGATTCTTTCGATCAGCAATTGAGCTCAGCAGCAGCTCGGAGTAGTATGAATTTAAAACCCATTTTGAGAGAGACACCTTTGAAGAAATTAAAGATACTCGCAGCCCTGCTTGCCATTGTTTCTCTGACTTCCTGCACGATACCCGGCTGGATGTCTCTCGGTGATGCGCAGCCAAGCAAAGTATTGATGCCTGGAGAAAAGGCAACGCTGCAATTCTTCACCAATATTCCAAACTTCGATACTGATGTGGGCCTACAGGCAAGTGCACAGTATGTGCTTAAAATAAACCTACTCAGTAATTGGGTGGATAGCACTATCGATAAAAATGAGAAAGAGCAAACTCTGGATCAATACGGTTTTGCCGACAGCGTGATGCCGCTCCCAGCGGTTTCATTGCTGAAACGTTCCAGAGAACATAATTGGTTCGAATTGATGCTACTGCAGGCAAACTGCAAACGTAGCAGCTTGGTCGGAATTTCCGATCTAACTTTTGATGAAGCTAGTGGTAGTTACAACTTCGTCGCAACTTGTGACGGCAAACTCACCCTGTTTGTTAATGATAGTTATGGCTTCTATGGCAATAATTCAGGCTTCGCCAGCATTTCTCTGTCTAGGGCAAATTAGTCGTTACTCCCACTAGGAGTGAACGATGCACACACTACAGCAGATACTAAAGCAGAAAGAGAATGACGACATCTGGTCGGTCCCCCCGACCAATACCGTCTTCGAAGCGATTCAAATCATGGCGGATAAGCGTGCCGGCGCCTTACTGGTCATGAACGGCGCCAAACTTGAGGGCATCATCTCGGAGCGGGACTATGCGCGAGAGGTGATCCTTAAAGGGCGCAGTTCTAAGAAGACCCTGGTCGGCGAGATCATGAGTTCGAATGTCATCACCGTAGCCCCCACTGACAGCGTGCAAAACGCTTTAGAGGTAATGACCAAGCATCATATCCGCCACCTTCCTATCGTAGATGTCACAACTGTAGTCGGGGTGGTTTCTATCGGCGATCTAGTGAAGGATGTAATTTCGGTGCAGCAAACGACCATAGAGCAGCTCGAAAGTTACATTCGGACTTAGCTGCATTCTCAAGACAACGGCTCGTACGCTAACTGGAAAATAGCATTCGGTTCTAAGTAGTGCTTGGGTTTTAAGCGACCCTAAGAATCCACCTGCTCAACACTAAACCCACCGCCGTCCTGCTCTTTAAAACGCAGAACCTGATTGATGCAACTTGGCTGTTCATCAGCCACATGCGTCACATACAAAATATTGGTCAGCGACCTTTCTGCAATCGCATCTAACACTTTAAGTATCAATTGACGATGAAAGTCGTCCAAACCGACACAGGGCTCATCCAAAATAAGTATGCGGGGCTTCTTGATCATCGCCCGGGCAAGCAAGACTAGCCGCTGCTGACCAAAAGATATCTCGTGATAATACTGCTTCTCCCATTGCTCCAGTCCAAGCGCCGCGATCCAGCGCCTCGCTAGATCAACCTCTGCCGTGCCACTCTCGTCATACAGGCCAACCGAGTCGAAAAAGCCGGAAACCACTACATCTAGCACTCTCCAGCCCTTAATATATTTGTTATGCAGCTCGTTAGAAACGATGCCGAAGTGTTTCTTCGTTTCCCATATCGTTTCTCCACTTCCTTTTAAACGGCCGAATAGAAAAACCTGCTGCCCATAGCCCTTGTGATTCTCCCCGTCGATTAGAGAGAGCAATGTCGATTTTCCGCAGCCGTTGGGCCCCTCTATTACCACATGGTCTCGACCGGTCATGATCCAGTTCACATCGGCAAGGACTTTGATATCGCCATAATTAGCCTGTACACCCTCCAGTCGGATTAATTCTTCACTGCGCTTCCTTATCGGAGTTTCGTGAGGAAGAAGCGCATCCAGATTCGCAGTGGCCTCGATTCCGACAGCACCGACATCCGCAAATTCCGAAGTCTTCAATACTTCTGCCAGCGAGCCCTTCCTATTTATTTGCATGCGCGTGCTATTGCGCTGCATGACTGCCATATGGCTCACGCACGGCAAAATATCCTGCGCTCGCCTGCACAACTGCAGGCTACTAAATTGCGCGCTCATGGTTTTTTCAATCGTGTTTCTGATCCGCTGTTGAGAATCTCGATCAATACTCTCGAGAGGATCATCCAGAATAAGTAGCTGCGGCAAGCCTTCACGATAGGCATACAGAGAACGCGCGATGAGCACCTTGCGAATCTGTCCCGACGACAGAAATCTAATACCTTTACTTACTACGCCTTCGAGTGCGAGCTGCTCAATGAGCTCTGCCAATAGCACATCATTCTGGTCTTGCTGCGACCTTGATGCGCGAACGAGATCTTCAACCACAGTCCCTTTGTCCTGCGCGTCGCCGCTGAATTCACTGATATCGAGCCGATTATCTCTCGCCCAGAGGCGCTGCTGCTCCTCGAAGGAAACGATATGCAGATCAAGTACAGGATCAAAATTTGGGCCATAGCTGACATAACTGCTAGATTCGAGGCGCTTACCGGCTAGTAGATTAGCCAGAAGCGTCTTTCCGCAGCCATTGGGCCCAAACAGACACCAATGCTGGCCCGGCTCGATAGCAAAATGCTCTATAACCAGCAGAGCTTGCCTCGTGATGCGACATTGCGCATTGTCTATTGAAACTAGTGTTTGCATGAGAGCGATGTTGCCACAGTCGTTGCAAAGTTTCCTGCCCTGATGCCAGTCGTCTGAATTCCTGAATCTACCGAAAATAAGTGCACAGAATTAGGGCGCAATGTTGCAATTCAATATCTGGGTCAGTAAGCTGCGCGCCATGGACATATCCCCTCTCCACATATTCAGTTTCTTCTGGTTTCTCAGCTGCTGGCTCGGTTATAGCCTGTTCGCGCGCAAGCAGGCGAAGAAGCGAAATAGCCTCTCTAGCGTGCTGTATCGATACCGTAAGGAATGGGTCCTCAAGCTCTCGAAGAGCGGTATGAGCGAAGTAGATTCCGATTTACTAGGCAGCCTAGAGCGGCAGGTCTCATTCATGGCATCGACATCACTACTCATATTAGCAAGTCTTGTTACCGTACTCAGCGCAGCCAGCGAAGACTTCATGGATATGTCATCACTCCAGTTCGTCGATGATGTTTCCCTGGAAATCGTTCAGATGAAATTACTATTGATGATTTTTATTTTCGTGTATGGCTTCTTCACATTTAGCTGGGCGCTGCGCCAGTATGGATTCTGTTTTATCCTGTTTGGCTCATCCTTCAATACAGTCAGATATTACAAGGACAACGACAAATATCAGGCGCAGGCAGTGCCTCGGGATTTTAAGGCGGTGGCGAAGGTGCTGGACCGCGCTGCGCACAGCTACAACTACGGAATACGCGCTTACTATTTCGCTATGGCCGCACTTGTCTGGTTTATTAACGACTGGTTCTTCATGGCTGCCTGCGCAGTAGTCATATTCGTGCTCTATCGCCGCGAGTTTATGTCTAGCTCACTGCAGGCTATGGTCGACGCCAGACAGATTGGCAACGTCCATGACGAAGACGAGATTAAGTTCGACTAGTGGTGAGTCGTTTACGCCCCCTCAACGCTAAACAACTAGAATTGATCGGCGGGAAAATCATCCACTTGTATTGCTAGATCTCTCGCCGCTTCGGCTGCCAGATAGGCGTCAGCCTCGGGCTTAGAACAAACCTTCTTCTTAACCGCCGTTTTAACCAAGACGCTTAGGTCACTGCTGTCGGTTAGATCCCCATCCTTCAAAGCCTGCCGAATCGCATCTCGAGTGGCTTTAGTTGCTTGCAGTTTCGTGAAGGCATCTTCGATAATGAAACTTGGATCGCTAGCGTCCTTGCCAATGTACATAGGCTCGCTAATTCGGTCTCGAAGAGGTGAATCGCTGAACATAGTCTTTACCATGATCTGTTCAAGCGCGTCATTCGGCAGCTTGTAACGCCTACCATAAGGGAAGACCACAAGCTTCAGCAGCCAGGCAATGGGCTTATTGGGCAAATTTTCGAAGAATTCGCTAAACGCAATCTGACAGTTGTACATCGCCAATTGAATATTCCAATCTACATACGGCAAGTCTTCTCGATTGCTGCCATTATCTGAGTAGTACTTCAACACAGCGGTAGCTAGATAAAGATTACTAAGCACATCGCCAAGTCGTGACGAGAGTCGTTCTTTGCGCTTCAGCGCACCGCCTAGCAACATCATGGAGATGTCTGAGACCAATGCCAGAGAAGAGCTCATGCGGGTTATCTGTCGATAGTGTTTCGCCGTTGCATCACGCGCTGGTGCCCGCGCGACCATACCAAACGTGAGACTAAGACTGAGCGTGCGTACGAAGTTGCTAAAACAGTAGCCAGCGTGACGAAAGATGAGACTATCGAACTCCTTCAGCCCCGCTTCGCTGTCGCTGTCTTGCGCTGCCTGCATCTCGCGGAAGATGAATGGATGGCAACGGATCGCGCCCTGACCAAATATAATCAAGTTTCGCGTCAAAATGTTCGCGCCCTCAACCGTGATCGCGATAGGCACGCTCATGTAGGCATAGGCTAGATAATTGGCTGGCCCTAAAATTAGACCCCGGCCACCGTGTACGTCCATGGCGTCCTGCACCACCTTACGTGCGTTCTCGGTCATGTGGTATTTTGCTATAGCGGACACCACAGAAGGCTTGACATGTAGATCGACAGCGCCGGCGGTCATGACGCGAGAGGCTTCTAACTGATAGGCGTAACCTGCGATGCGCGCGAGCGCCTCCTCTATCCCCTCAAAATTTCCAATTGGCATATTGAACTGTGTTCGAATGCGCGAATACGCACCGGTTAGCCGGTAGCAGACCTTAGCAATTGCCGTACTGAGCGCGGGAAGCGATATGGCGCGACCTTCGGAGAGGCAATCGACAAGCATCTGCCAACCCTTACCTGCGTAGTCTGGCCCGCCGATAATCCAATCTAGAGGAATGAAGACATCCTTACCCTGGGTCGGACCGTTCATAAAAGCCATGCCCATCGGAATATGCCGATTACCATGAACCACCCCTGGATGATCAGTCGGTATCAAAGCAACGGTAATGCCCAGATCGGTCTCATCTCCCAGCAAACTATCCGGATCGAACATCTTAAAGGCTAAGCCTAATACAGTGGCAACTGGCGCCAAGGTGATATAGCGCTTGTTCCATGTCACAGACAAGCCGAGGCATTCTTTGCCGTTGTACTCCCCCTTGGAAACGATGCCAACATCTATGATCGCCCCCGCATCACTGCCCGCTTCCGGACTAGTAAGGCCGAAGCAGGGAATTTCAGAACCATTAGCTAGCCCCGGCAGATAACGCTGCCTCTGCTCATCGGTGCCATACTTTAAGAGCAGTTCAGCCGGGCCCAAAGAGTTTGGCACCATAGCCGTCACCGCAGCGCTGCTGCTCTTGGTGGCCAGCTTGGTAACAATGCTGGAATGCGCGATAGCTGAGAACCCTAGACCACCATATTCCTTCGGAATAATCATCCCGAGGAAACCCGCATCCTTCATGTATTGCCAGGCCTGGGGCGACATGTCTTTGTCATGTTGCACGATCTGCCAATCATCAAGCATGCAGCACAGAGTCTCAGTCTCGTTATCGAGAAATGCCTGCTCTGCCTCGCTTAGTTCGGGTTTCGGATAATTCAGTAGTTCGTCCCAATCTGGATCACCCTGAAATAGCTCTACTTCCCACCAGACGTCACCGGCCTCCAATGCTTCCATCTCCGTACGGCTCATTGGCGGCAGCACGCTGCGAAAAAACTTGTACAGCGGCTGCGTCATCAATTGCATTCGCAGATCAGTAGCGATATAGAAAAAATCAACCAATAAAAGGAGTAGCCAAGGTAACCAGGCGAATCCAGCATAGAACGTCATGGCTAGCAGAAGCACTAATACGGAAACGAGAATGGTAGACATGCGAGCGCGCCTATAGGCGAATACCCAAATCAAGGCTAATGCAATTAAGGACTGAACTAAAGTGCTCATACTTTCCTAGCTTCGTGGCGATTCGATCTGCAAGGTAATGACAAGCTAACCGACATTACTGAATGATACCGATTTTTCTGGCTAGTCTATTGAATAGACTGTTCGGTTTCGGCAACTGATAACCGGCGCTATCAGGAACCCAGTAAGGTTCGCGAAAATTCAATTGCTTAGCCGTACTATTCATCGGCGTGTAATACTTACAATCCGCGAAATAGTAGTGGGTTACTTGCGAGTGTCGAGACCGAGCCAAGTCTTTCTGCGGCGCGCCCCCGTGTAAAAGATTGGCGTGCCAGATTAGCGCATCACCTTTCTTAATGACCCCATATTCCCCTTCTAACTTTTCCTTCTCAACTAGTTGCGCAATATGTTCCTCGTATTTGTGGTAGTTGTGATAGCCCGGCTCGAGATCGAAATCATCCATTGAATACTCGTGCAGCTTGTGACTTCCGGGGTAATACAATAGCGGACCATTGTCTTCATCGACATCTTCCAAGGCCACCCAAACGCCAACCATAAAGTTGCTCGGTATTGAATTGAAGTGGATCGTGTCTGAGTGCGTAAACTGCCGCGTGCCAATGGGAAAATTCAAAGTCTGAAATGGCAACGATTGCCGACCCAGTAGCTGCTGCAGCGCAGCCGCAATATTGGCGTTTCTCGCTAGCTGTCTAACTTCGTCTACAATTTTCCAACCATCTTGAATTCTTGCTGGCAGTGTCGGGTTCTGTTGATAGTCTTCAGGATAGAGCGGCTGAAGTTTCTCCTTGATGCTATCGAGCATGGACTCGTCGAGATCAAAGTCGGCAATTAGGTACCCACGTTCATGGAACTCGGCTACCTGAGACTCAGATAAAACTGCATCGCTGCTTTTTTTAGCGTTTTCTTTTTCCATTTCTACTAAGGCCTCTTACCTAAGGCACGCTGCATCACCTCGTTTTGGATTGTCATCATATGACCGATGGAGCGACGCCAGTATTCGGAGTTATGCGTTCCATGATCCTGCATATAGTCAAACGGCACATTGTTTAGCATCAATAGCTGCGCCATCTCGCGTGCTACTTGCACTAGGCCATCCTCGGTTCCAGAATCCATATAGATGTGCGGCATCTGGCTTCTGGGGACCTCATAGATAATCGCAAAAGGATCGTAGGCCTCGGCCTGCTCAGCTGTTACGAAGTCGACTCCCTTGGGTGTGCGCTCACCCTGCGTGCTAAAACCCGGTATATCGATAATCTTCGAGATAAAAGCATCTGCCTCATCGATCCGGGCCTGACGCTGTGGTTCTGTTGAAGCCGATTCGCGATTCGCGCCAGCGCGGATTGCAGCAGCAGCCGCACGCGCATGGCCCAAGGCGCCACTGGTGCTTCCGATAGAGACAAATAATTCGCTGTTCCGAAGACCCAGTGAGTAAGCCCCAAAGCCCCCCATAGACAGTCCGGAGATGGCTCGACCTTCTCGTCTGGCTTCCGTGCGGTATCTCGAATCCACATGACCGATCACATCATCGACAATATAGTCTTCCCAATTGTTGGTCTGCCCCTGAATGCTGGACGCATAATTGATAAACCAGCTATTTCCTGCATCGGGCAATACAACGATTAGATCATTCAATTCACGCGCATAGAATGCTGCCGCCAGGTTTCGCCCCCATACCGTGTAATTTTGCATATAACCATGCAACAGATAGAGAACAGGATACTGCGTATCGCCCTGATAATAGCCTTCGGGTAAGACGATATCGAATTTCATCCGCCGATTTATGGCTGGACTGTAGAATTCGACGGTTTGCAGGCCCGGAGGAATGGGAGCAGCGACCGGCATTAATTCACTGACATTCTGAGCAGTGACTTGCCCTACGATCAGCTGCGCCAGCAGCACAATGCCTAGGAGTAACGCTTTGTAGGATACGATCTCTTTCATAGCTTTTTCTTGCCGTTCAACTGCCTTTGACAATTTTGTAACAGTCCTTGAGTTTACCGCAAAACGCGAGCTGCTTCCCGCGTTTCTATTTCTCCAAAGGCGCGCTCAATGCTATATTCTAGGGCTATGAAGAAGGAACACGCATTACACCGAGACAAACCCACTCGCATCTCTGTATTATTTTCCGTATTTATTTTTTGCTCGTCTGTTGTTGTGGCTGAGGATACGGGCGAGCAGCTATTCCTGAATAACTGTGCAGAATGCCATCAGCGCGATGGCAAAGGGATACCAAATATCTATCCAGCCTTAGCAGGCAGCGAAGTGGTGCGAGGAAGTAGTGTGGATGTTGCGCTAGTGATGCTCATCGGACGCGGCGAAATGCCTTCATTCGCCGGCGCAATCTCCCATGAAGACATGGCGAGCATCATCAACTACGTTCGGAATGCCTGGGGGAACAGCGGGGAAGAAATTTCCGCTCAGAGGATTGAAAATCTTCGGTAAGACAGGGACCGAAGCTTCCTAGCATTGAGCATTTTTGTACCAGAATCTGGAAATAGCAGAGTTTGTCCTTTCCATGATAAATGTCGCCCCTGTACTAAGCACCTATCCTGTTTCAAATATTTGTACAGCGCTGTGAAACCTCAGGAGCCGGCTCTACGAGGGCATACATTTATCTGCTTTTGACTGGCGATATTATTCAACGAACATCAAGAATTTTGAACGACCGGCTTGGTATTACGGCGAATGGATGCAGGCCGATATTAGGAGAGAAATACAAAGGAAAATAGCATTGCCATACTAGCAACTATCGACAATGCTCCACGCATACGCCGGTAGCTTGAGGTAAAACTGCCAATCCATTGCGTGCAGTGTTCCAGTACAAATAGTAGTAACAGTAAGACAGAAGCAAATAAAGGCCAAAGTTTCGGCAACAATACGAAAGCAAAAGAGCTGATTAGAAACAGGCAATTACTCAGTATTAGCGCCGATGTCTTTGCAACCATTTCAGTATCTGCTCGCCACCAGGTTCCGCACATAAAACTGATGATGCCAAAGGCATATGCGTTGACAATCGGTAATAGCAAAGCTATTTCAGGAGCACCGAAATACGGCAATAGCAGCAATGCGACAAAAGGAATTAGACCAGCATAACCTAAGAGAAGCACAGTAGTAGGGAGTGTTGGGTTAGACGAGAGATCAACCATTCGCTTCTCTGCGCTTGCGCGCCCATTGGTACCAGAGCAGCCACATCTGGTAGCCCAGTTCAGCCAGCCACCGGAGCGCCGGATGCAACAGTAATCCTGCGACATTACCATAACGTGTATGTTTCCAGGCACGCACATTAGCCTCTAAACCTTTAACCCACTGTCCATCTTCAGTTTTTAGATGCAACTCGGAACGCATCGCTGCTTGGTCTTCCACTGCCAGAGATGTTATGGGTAGCAGCTCCAACCCTTCATCATGATACTTTGCTAGTCTGGCCATTTCGGCACTGCAAACCGGGCAGGCATCATCATAATACAGCGTATCTTTTTCTCTATTCAATCTACATCACCCCCAAGCTCATGGTTCACATAACAAAATACTGAAAAGGTCACAATCTCATAGAGACTCAATGCCCAGTAACAAGTTGTCGCCCTTAGCAATAATTTCCGCCTGTTCTTGGGGTGAATACTTACGCCAAGCATTGTAAGGAAATGCCATCCGCGAGTTGCGGCCAAACCTATCCTCATGACGACTGATAAAATGCCAGTACAGAGCATTAAACGGACAAGCGTCGTCAGTGAGTTTTTCTTTCACATTGTACTCACAGCCTTTGCAGTAATCGCTCATCTTGTTAATGTAATTTCCACTGGCGACATAAGGTTTAGACGCTATTAAACCGCCGTCAGCAAACAGGGCCATACCACGCGTGTTGGGCAATTCCACCCACTCAATAGCATCGACATATACACCCAGGTACCACTCGTCGACCTCATCCGGCGCAAGGCCGGCCAGCAATGCAAAATTACCCGTGACCATTAGCCGTTGTATGTGGTGGGCGTAACTGTACGTCATGGTTTGCTGGACGCTTTTCTTGATGCAGTTCATTTTGGTACTACCACTCCAATACCAACCGGGCAGTGGCTTGTTCGCATCAAGCGCATTCCCTGCCTTATATTCCGGCATATTAGACCAATACATACCACGTACATATTCCCGCCATCCCAAAATTTGTCGAATAAAACCTTCGATCTGCGCGATGTTTATCTCGCCCTTGGCACTTTCAAAACTTTGGATAGCCGTATCTATCACCTGCATAGGGTGCAACATTTTTGTATTTAGTGAAAAACTTAACCGTGAGTGGTATAGGCTCCATTGATGCTCACTTTTCTCGGTCATAGCATCTTGATACAAACCAAATTTTGCTAGACCAAATTCGCAAAAATAATTGAGCAGTTTTACCGACTGAGCTCGATTAACCGGCCAAAGTAAGCTCTCGCTTGGCTCTCCAACAGTTTTGACTTTGTGTTTTTCTAAGCGGGCCAGCACGTCACGAGCATCATTACTGAAAACCAAGGGAGGAGGTATTTTTCGCAATGCGTCTTTTGATAGTCCCTTACGGTTTTCAGCGTCAAAATTCCAGCGCTCATCCACAGGCCCTTTCGTCGTCATTAGAATAGCAAACCGCTTACGCATTTTTCGGTAAAACATTTCCATGCGTACAGCCGTATTCGGTTTAAAATACGTCTGCAACTCCTCGAATGGCACTAAAAAATGCTCACTACTCACTTCGTTCACTTCCACACTCAATCTAGTTTCCAACAATTGAAGCTGGTTAAGCAAACGGTACTCATCAGGACGTTGATATTCAAATATGGCACATTGAGTTTGTGTGACAACATGTTGAACGAGCTCTAAAAGAGACTCAAATTCAACTGATTCATCAAGCGATAAATGCAAAACACGATGACCCGTTTTTTGTAATTCTTCAGCGAAATCTTCCATGGCCAAAAAAAACGCACATACTTTTTGCACATGATGCTGAACGTAGCCAACTTCTTGCTGCAATTCAGCAATCACATATAGGGTGTCTTCGCATTTTTCTTTATACCAAGAATGGCGCGCATAGAGTTGGTCGCCAAATATCCAGCGAACGGTTTTTACTTTAGGCAAGTTATTCAGGTCCATAGATATGTTTTCAATAATGATATTCTTATCATGATTTTGGCGCATCTAATTTGCTGCGCACTTCTTCAGCTTCGACCGTCAACTCTGAATACAAGCGCATATGGCCGTTGTGCTGTGCCTGAAAGGCTTTTTCTACTAACTGGCCATACTGATTCCGCAAGCTCTCCGCTGGATCTTTTTTGAAAAACCTCAACATTATTTTTTCTTCGCCTTTCGTATTTTGTACTGGGTTTTGCAATAGCCACGTAAAACATCGGGGCTACGTAACGATAGATGCTTGGTCGCTCTTCCGCTGACGCGCCTGCGCCAATTTCTAAATGACGTTATTTTCAAGTGACACTGCATTATTTGAATAACATCTTTTTCCGTAAAACCAAATTGAAAATCAATTGCTTCAAAAGGTGTTCTATCTTCCCAGGCCATTTCGATGACGCGAGACTGATCATCGATTGGCAATTGGGAAAATCTTTCTAAAACCATTTTGTGGTCCCGATCTGAGTATTGAG